>JABDLW010000724.1 GCA_013001805.1 Saprospiraceae bacterium
CAGGGAGGCCGCGCTTACGTTTTTGATGAATTTTCTTCTACTCATTTTAACGATTTTGGTTTTTTAAATTACGGTTTTTCGAAGAAATATTACGGAATTATGCTAAAAACCGGACGCGCAAAGGTACTTCCAGGGTTACTATAGAGCTTAGGGCAAGAAAGCAATCTCTCCATTATTCCTTCATGGCGGATCCATACCACAGGAACATTAAAAAGAGGTATTCTTAATTTCACAAAGAATATTTGTGAATAGCTCATTAGCTTTACGACACTTGACCGTTATGCAATATCCCGGAAGGAAATTTCGACATTTTTTTGTACCTTTTGTTACTTACTCTTTTTAGTATTAACAAAACAGTTTTTATGGCATCAATATCACTTAAGGTAAATGGTAAGACCTACCAGATTGAGGCAGAGGAAGACATTCCTTTATTATGGGCGCTACGCGATCATGTTGGCCTGGTGGGCACAAAATATGGCTGCGGCATTGCACAGTGCGGTACCTGTACAGTGCTTGTAGACGGGGTGGCAAGACGCTCTTGCATAATGCCCGCAAAGTCGATGGGCGATGTGGAAATTGTCACCATCGAAGGACTGGCCGAAAATGGCGGAAAGACGCTTCAGGAGGCCTGGATAGAGCACGACACCCCGCAATGCGGCTACTGTCAGGCGGGGCAGATTATTTCAGCAGCAGGATTGTTGAAATCAAATCCCAATCCGACAGATGAAGAAATTGACACGGCAATGAAAGGAAATATTTGTCGTTGCGGGACTTATGTACGAATCAAAGCGGCTATTAAGACGGCCATCAAGAAGGGAGGGGTTGAAGCATGACAAAAGTAAATTTAAGCAGAAGGGGCTTCATTAAGGTGACAGGACTTGCAGGTGGCGGTCTAGTACTTGGGTTCCATTGGACAGGCTGTACACCTGTCAGGCCTGTGGAAGCAGCCAAGGTGGTACTCGAACCGAATGCATATATAAAAATCCTGTCCGATGGTATGGTGACAATTCTGTCTCCTGTTCCTGAAATTGGACAAGGGATCAAGACGGCCATCCCTATGATTGTGGCAGAAGAGCTCGATGTAAGCTGGGACCATGTTTCTGTAGAGCAGGCACCCCTGGCTCCTGAATTGTACAAAAGACAAAGTGCCGGTGGTAGTCAGGCCATTCGTCAGCTGTGGACCACTGTAAGAACTGCAGGTGCTGCAGGCCGAAGAATGTTGATGGAAGCTGCGGCAAGAGAATGGAAAGTACCCATAGCAGAATTAACGACAAGCGAAGGAGTAATCAAGCACGAGAAGAGTGGAAATTCAATTGGGTACGGGGACATTGCTACAAAAGCCGGCGACATTAAGCTGCCGGAAGAAGTGACTTTAAAAGATCCTAAAGATTTCAAAATAATAGGAACATCCCCTAAGAATGTTGATGTTTACGACATTGTGGAAGGAAAGCCTTTGTTTGGAATGGATATGAAAAAAGAGGGTACTGTAATTGCTATGATCACACATCCCCCTGCCTTTGGGATGAAACCAAAATCTGTTGATGACAGCGCTGCCAGGGCGATTCCGGGCATCAAGGATGTATTTACGATAACGGCCTTTCCGGAAGATATCGAAACGCGCTGGTCTGGCAATAATGCGTTTCCTGAACTTGTGGTGGTCACCGGGGAAAGTACCTGGAACGTGATGAAAGCAAAAAAGGCATTGAAGATCGAATGGGAAAGGGTAACACCGGGCGAAAATACGGAAGATCACATTGCCGAGATGGATCGCCAGATCAGCGGTAAAATGAAGAAACCAGACAGGATTGATGGAGATCCCGAAGCAGCCTTCAGGAAAGCGGTCAAAGTGATTGAACGCACGTATTCGGCACCCTTCTTACCACATAATACCATGGAGCCCATGAATTTCTACGCTAATGTTACCGGCGATAAGATTGAATTTGAAGGCCCCACCCAAACCCCTCAAAGGTTGCGGGACGTAACCGCCCAAATTATGGGTATCCCGGAAGAAAATATCACAGTGAATATCCTTCGCTCAGGAGGTGGATTTGGACGTCGGCTATACGGCCATTACGGGGTGGAAGCGGCCATGATTTCAAAGAAGATCAACGCCCCGGTCCAACTGATATACACACGTGAAGACGATATGACCCAGGGGACCTACCGTCCTGATTATCGGGTCAGGTATAAAGCGGGTATTGATGCAGATAACAACCTGATCGCCCTGACCGTTTCTGGTACAGGGACCCATGGCGGACCATTGGCAATTAACCGATTTCCTGCAGGGGCAATAGACAATTATGCAGCAAAAAACTACCGGCTGGAATCCAATATATCCACCGGCGCATGGCGAGCACCGCGGTCAAATTTCATAGCCGGTGCAGAGCAGTCGTTCCTGGATGAAGTGGCTGAAGCTTGCGGCAAGGATCCTATGGATTTTAGAATGGAATTGTTCAAAAGGGCAAAAAACAACCCGGTAGGTGAGAATAATGATTATGATGCGGACCGTTTTATTGCACTACTCAATTTGATAAAAGAAAAATGTAATTGGGGTAGCGAAGGGGAAGGCGTACATCGCGGTATTTCAGCCTATTATTGCCACAACAGTTATATTGCACAGGTGATTGATGTAGAAATGAAAGACAATAAACCCGTGATCAAGAAAGCGTGGTGTGCGGTCGATTGTGGAATTGTGATCAATTTGGACGGAGCGAAAAACCAGGTCGAAGGGGGTATAATGGACGGAATTGGTCATGCCATGTACGGCAATATAACCTTTAATGATGGGGTCGTCGATCAGCAGAATTTTGACAAGTATCGCCTTATTCGTCATGGGGAAGGACCTGTGACCATTGAGACCTACTTCGTTGATAATGGCATCGACCCAACCGGACTGGGTGAGCCAGCTTTACCACCGGTTCCCGGTGCACTGGCAAACGCCCTGTACAGGGCTACAGGTAAACGGCTTTACCATCAACCCTATATTCTTGAACTGGAAGAAAGGGAAATCAAATTGGGATAAGAAACTGATAAAAGAATAATTATATCTACTTCATAATCTGGCTGCGCTCGATCGAGCTCAATTAGGGTCACAAAATATTACCCAAAGCCTTGGTGAAAGCTGGGGCTAATTACCGCCTTTTAACTTCTCTTCATTTTATCTCGATACAAATGCGGGGCATGCTTGAATTCCTTTGAAAAAGCAATAGAATTACGAAAATAAAACGACTTTATTTTTCTTCACCCTGGCCCCGGAGGCGAAAGCAAATTGAATATTTTTTCATCTTAAATGTATGGCCAAAACATAAATCCCCAACTCTATTGTAGATCATGGTTAATACAAGAGTTAATAGAAGGTAGTTTGCAAGGTTCTCTTCCATTATATCCAAACAGCGGAGAAGATAGCAGACATTAATCGCTCCTAGTTTTTTCAAAGCTAACTTTGGAGGAGGAATCAGGTACTAATGTTAGTAAAATGAAATTTATAGACTAGACGGATACATTATTTCTTCGTCCTCCATATACGACCTAATAATTTCTTCAGAAGACGAATCGCTTACAAATCCTAAAGAATTGGCTCTTTGAGGATCAAAATTGGGCGGCCATGTAAGCACAATACTTTGCAGGAATTCATCCGATTCATAAGATATTAATCGGGTCACATCAGGGCTGGTCACTCGCTCCAGACTTTGTATCATTTCCTGAATAGTAGTAGTTAAGCCCGGAAGATTGATCACCCTGTCGTCTCCGAGTATGTTCTCATCAATATTGGCTGCATGGATGAAGTTCTGTACGACACGCCTTGGAGATTGAATCCATACCTCCGTCTGTGATGGCACAGGATAAGTAGCTGCTTTTCCATTTAAGGGCTCACGGATGATACTACTAACAGACGATGAAGTAGCAGCATTTGGTTTCCCTGGCCTTACCGTAATTGTGGGTAATCTGAGACTTCGGCCGTCTATAAACCCCCTTCTGCTATAGTCATTAACCAGCAGTTCTACCATCGCTTTTTGGGTGCCGTAGGAACTGCGGGGCTTTGCCCCCGTTTCGTCAAGAATGACC
>JABDLW010000739.1 GCA_013001805.1 Saprospiraceae bacterium
CGATTGTAAAGCTTTCTCCGAGGGTTAAAGAGCGGTCATCTCCCAGTTCCACGAACAGGGGTGGTGAGAACTCCACAATCACCGTATCATAGACCACTTCGCAAACGGTGCGGGCCTCAACAAAGTAGGTGCCCGGTTCAGTTACTGCAAAACTTATGTTAGTGGATCCATCTTGCCAAAGGTAGGTAGCACCCGGTTGAGATCCACTAAGAACTAAAGTGTCACCGGCGCAGACTAACCGGTTTTGACTGCTAATGTCCACCGACAAAGGAATGATGTTTATTATCGTGGGATCTTCTATCGCTACAGTTGTGGGGTCGTCTGACAGAGTAGATCCCCCCAAAGATTCCGGCAGTCCATTCAATATCGCCTGATTTCTGTAGAAGCCGGACAGGTTTTGACCAATCCTCACCTTGACCAGAATGCTGTCTACGCCGAGCGGCACAACCATATTTCGGATAAGTAGCTCATTAGGGTTGCCGGTGTCGATTACATCCCCTCCGAAGGGATTACGAAGAACTTCTAAGATTTCGAAATCTTCCGGCATACCATCGTAGAACTCTACACCAGTCCTGGCTGTAGCACTGGCATTGGCAATGATAAAGGTATAAACCACTTCGGAACAAGGTGCAGCATCTCTGGGTGTCACTTTTTTCTCCAACTTTACGGTGTATGGACAAGAGCATCCATCACTTCGGTCAGCTTCTTCACCCGTTGTGCGAACGGTCAATTCACCGGTACTTTTATTTATTTGAAACAAGGTATTTTGTGAATCACCGGTGGAGGGTCTTCCATAGCCGAACAGATTGCCGAAGGCATCGAAAAACAATGCTCCCATCGAAGAGCAAGGTTGATTGGACCGTCCTACGGGGGAGGTTGTCCCCCGGTTTATATCTATACGAAGCAGAGTCCGGTCATTGCTGTCGAAGGCGTAACATATACCGGTAAAGGGATCAAAATCCATATCAAAAAATAGGTAAGGATTGTCACGCATACGTACCTCACGCGTAGGATAGGATGGATCCCTCAAATCAATAAAAATCAAATTGCTGTTAGCGCTGCCAAAACCAAAATCAAAAGGAGAACCAGATATGATCAAGTAATTGCCATCGGGTGTACATGCGCCTGCGAAATACCTCAATTTAGGAATTTCATCCATTACTCTCAATTTCAAAATATTACCGTCGGCATCAATCTGTAATAAACCATTATCTGATTGATCAATGACATAAATGAAATTATCTGTGCTGCGGTATCCCATAGCATTGAGATCATATCCATCTTCAAAATTGGGTATTCTTGCGAAACTTACTCTGCTGGTAACCTGATCAATGTCTACAGTGAAGAGTTCACTGTATTCTCTTGAGCGAAGGGTGAGGTAGTAATCTCCTCTGCAAACAAAAGGTGTCTGAGCCGATATATCGATGCCAATAAGACTAAAAAGTAGAAAACTCAGCAGTACCTTCTGCATTAAATTGTTATTACGAACTATCAAATTAACTATTTCCTCCAGAATAGGTTTAATCCATATCGTTAAACTTCAGTTAATGATTACTGACCGCTAACAAAGTGTCAGCCGAATTGCAATTGCCAGGCAAATCAACTAATTTCATGTTCCGACAGAAAAGCAGTAATATGAAAAAAGATCATTGGAGTTTCAACCAAAACATTAGGTACCTCCTTTCGCTGGGGCTGCTGATCAGTTGCCTGGTATCGGTTCAGGGGCAAGGGATCTTGAATCGGGTACTTAAAAAAACGATGCAAAAGGCAGAAAATAAGGTCGAGGATATGCTCGTTGAAAAGGCCAGTGAAGCCATAGCGGAACGAATATATAAATCCATGTCGGATGCCTTTGATAAAGCAATCGAAGATGCAGCTTCTCAGGATAGTGTTTATCAGGCTAACTATTCGGATTCTGTGGCCATCAAGTATGGACAACTCGCGGGTTCCTGGATGGACAGGATGAATGAAGCGGCTGAAGTGCCTCCGAGTTATGCCTTTGACCATAAGGTATATGTCGAAATAACCTCTGGTAAAGATGTCAATAACAGCATTTTATACTTGTCAAATACAGGGGGACAATTTGCTATGGAGCAACTGGAGAACGGGGAAAAGAGGATTTTTCTGATCGATAGTGACAAAGATGTTACAGTATTGTATTTGGAAGACAAAAAGGGGAAGAAATCCGCTCAGGCCATCCCAAACATGATGGGGCTTGGTGTGGCGATGGCCAAAACTTCCATATCGGAAGATTCATTAAAACGTTGGACATTCAAAGCAACGGGTAAAACGAAGGAAATTGCAGGTTTTCTAGGTAAAGGATATGAGAGTTCCGATGGTGAATATGAGAATACTTTTTACATGACGGACGAATTAGGGGCCTCCTGGCGCAGGTCTTTCTCCGGTATGATTGATAGATTTGCCGGCACCACCTATGGCGACGTTGATGAATTCCCGGAGGGTTTTCTCCTGGAGTCACACACGGAACGCATTGGCAAGCCCAAGGATAGTTCCACATGGATAACCAGGAAAGTCGAAAGTAGTGCTTTTGAAATAGACAATTCCAACTATGAATTTGGTGGATTTTCAGAAACAAACTAAGCGGATAACCAACTTAACTAAACTATGTGGCTTTTATATGTTTTCATTGTGCTCACCATTATTGTCTTTGTCCTGGGAATGATCGCTCCACAAGATTATCAAGTGCAACGCAGTACCACCATAAAGCTGCCCCTGAGCAAAGTCTTTGACTATCTAAAGTATTTGAAAAATCAAGATGATTGGTCACCCTGGCAGCGCCGGGACCCTAACATGAAAAAGGAATTTAAAGGGATAGATGGTCAACCCGGATTTGTTTCTGCATGGGAAGGCAACAAAGATGTAGGTGCTGGTGAGCAGGAATTGACAAACTTGGTCGATAATAAACGTATCGAAAGCGAGTTGAGATTTCTAAAACCATTTAAATCGACCTCTGATGCTTTTATCGAGGTCGAACCGGGGGATGACGACAGCACCAGAGTGACGTGGGGATTTAGTGGTAAGAACAATTTTCCAATGAATATCATAATGCTATTTTCCAGTATGGATAAGATGGTCGGTAAGGATTTTGAGGAAGGATTAAACAATCTCAAGGAGCGACTTGAAGCTTAGGAAGACGAGGTAAAATTCAGTATTCTATGGTTCCACTGGCAGAGCGCATGCGGCCAAAATCACTAGATCAATATCTTGGCCAGGATCATCTCGTGGGGCCAGATGGTGTTTTGCGGAAGGCTGTACTTTCCGGCAAATTGCCTTCTTTTATTCTTTGGGGGCCACCTGGAGTGGGCAAGACTACATTGGCAAATATACTTGCCCTGGAGATGAAGATGCCTTTTCAGGCTTTGAGTGCCATTAATTCGGGAGTAAAAGATGTGAGGGAGGCGATTGAAAAAGCTAAGAATCAACGTTTTTTTAATAGCCAGGGACCCATCTTATTTATTGATGAAATTCATCGATTTAGCAAATCACAGCAAGACTCATTATTAGGTGCGGTCGAAAAAGGCATCATCACGTTGATCGGAGCAACGACTGAGAATCCCTCTTTTGAAGTGATATCAGCACTACTTTCCCGATGTCAGGTGTACATCCTGGAACCGCTTTCAAAAGAATTGTTAATCAGTTTATTGCAGGATGCCCTCGAAAAAGACCCGGAATATAAGGGGCAGCAAATCAAATTCACGGAGTACGATACGATATTAAGGTATTCCGGAGGAGATGCCCGTAAACTATTAAATGCACTGGAGATTGTGATTTCCAGCCATAAGATCAGACCCCTGGCCATTACTAATAGCCTGGTCAGTGACAGTATTCAACAGAATTTGGTCAGATATGACAAGGATGGTGATCAGCACTATGATATCGTTTCAGCTTTTATCAAATCAATCCGTGGAAGTGATCCGAACGGTGCCTTATATTGGTTAGCGAGAATGATTGAAGGAGGCGAGGATGAGAAGTTTATTTGCCGTAGGATGATCATTTCAGCATCTGAGGATATTGGGCTGGCCAATCCTAATGCTCTATTGATGGCTACTCAAGCTTTCCAGGCGGTACAGGCCGTAGGTTTCCCTGAAGCTAGAATCATTATGGCTGAAGCAGCGGTCTATCTTGCATTATCAGAAAAAAGCAATTCTGCCTATGCGGGGATTGCTAAGGCTTTGGAGATGGTGCGCACAACCGGAAATCTATCGGTACCCTTACATCTGCGAAATGCACCGACCAAACTGATGAAATCTCTCGACTACGGAAAG
>JABDLW010000748.1 GCA_013001805.1 Saprospiraceae bacterium
CTCTTTGAGACCCCGCGATTCATTCATCCCGCAGCGTTTTTGCCGGGTTAGTAATCGAAGCTCTCAAGGTTTGCACTCCTACGATCACTAAGGAAATCAGGGCGACGACCGTGGCGGCTCCCACAAAAATCACCCAACCAATTTCGATGTGAGTTGAAAAATGATTTAGCCATCTACTCATTAAATACCAACTTATTGGAGTGGCAATAACCCCGGCGATTAAGGTCAGACCCAAAATATCTTTTGAAAGAAGAAATACCAGATTACTTGCCGACGCACCCAGCACTTTTCGTATGCTCATCTCCTTGAGTCGCCTTTCCAGGGTGATCATAATCAGTCCCAGCAAACCCAGACCGGCAATGATCAAAGCCAATAAGGTGAATCCAAGATTTAATTGGCGGAAATTATCATCCGCTTTATATTGGCTGTTGAAGTGGTCTTCAACATCGGCAAATTCAAAAATAGTGTAGGGGAAAGCTTCCTCAAATGCTTCTCTAACAGCAGTTTGAACCAATGATATATCCGCGCGGTCACTGACTTTGATCGAGTAATAACCATCGCTCATCAGACCATCAGAAGAAAAATCATAAATGATGGGAAAGGTGGCATGGTGCAATGAGCGTTGATGATAGTTGTCGACCACGCCAAGAATTTCGACCTCCCTTTCCCAGCGTTCAATCTTCATCCCTACTGCTTCTTCCGGTTCAAAAAATCCCAATAACTCTGCTGCCATTTTATTAATCACCGCATATCTTTTGTCGGTTACCTTCAGGTCGATTTCCGGAAACGCAGACAATTGCTGCATATCATAGAGCTCGAGATAAGTGGGATCTCCGTAGTTGCGATAAAATGAATAGATATATTCTTTTTCTCCCATTTTCAGATTCTCGATCAGTTCTAACTCATTGCCGGGTATCCGGTGCGAGACACTCAGCATTTCCACTCCGGGAATCGCCATCACCTCCTCTTTAAACGCAGGAAAACTTATGGCGAGTTCTTCATATTTGACGCCCAGGGGAGCCCTGATGACTTTGATATTGTCCAGAGTGATGCCCAGGTCTTTTTCCTTTATGAAACTGGCCTGTTGGTAAATGATGGCAGTACAGGCGATAAGACCGGTAATAATAATGAATTGACTCGTAACTAACACTTTTCTAAATGACAGGACTCGTGGCTGGTTTGGTATACTCCTGTGCAACAACTCGGCAGGTCTGATCCTGGACATAAAGATTGCCGGAAGGAAAGCATTACCGAAAGTACCGAGGAGCAGCAGAGTAAATAGATAGAAAGATGGTTCTCTCCCGGTCATATGCAGAAGAGAAATATTTCCAAAGGGAATAGCGAAGGATTTTTCGATCACCGGCTGGGCAATCGTAGCCAAAATAAAACCAAGCAAAATCCCAGCAGCACTATAAATAAATGATGAAATCGCTATTTGAGTAAATATGTGCTGACGGGTAGCGCCGACAATTTTACGAATACTGATCGACTGAGTTTGATCCATCGTGCTCGCCACAAATAAATTGAAGTGATTTACCCATCCAAGTATTAAGATAAGTAGCGCTATCCCGGATAAAATCCAAATATTGTTACCCTGTCCGGTGGCTCCGATTTCGTTGTCCAAATCCGAATAAAGATGAATATTTTGCAGTGGCTGAAGCTTGTAGACATCGTTTCCTGACTGATGCGGTTTTAATGCTCCTACTTTGGTAGTCAATTCTTGCTCCAGTTCTTTTAGATCCGCATTTCGAACAGTTTTCAAATAGGCATAAACATATGAGCTGGAATATTCATCATCGGCATAGACATCCAGCCTCCAGTTGGTCATCGTCGAAAGTGACCCCAGAAGATCAAACTGGATGTGTGACTGAGAAGGTGGATTCTTAACAATTCCAGTGATCTGAAAGGTCTTAAAGTTTTCGAAGAGGACCTCCTTGCCCATGGGATTCTCATTGGCAAACAGTTTTTTTGCGGTTGTTTCCGTTAAGACCAATGAATTGGGATCCTTTAAAGCCGTTTTAGGATCACCTAAGATCATCTCGAATGAGAAAACGTCAAAGAAAGCCGGATCGGTAAAAAAGCAGCCATCTCCCCGATACAGATTTTCCTGATAACGGAAGATCACATCATTAGCAATCCATCTGCCCAACCGGACGTAATCTATAACTTGCGGAAAGTTTTCTTTGGCAATGACAGGCACACCCGATGCCGTCATAGCGCTCTGACTATTTAGCACTCCATCCTTGAAGTGGTCGTTTTGAATTCGTACGATGTCTTTTGCATGATGATGAAACCGGTCAAAATTCCATTGCCATGAAATATATTGTAAAAGCAATAAGTAGGCGGCAATACCAAGACCAAGTCCAATGATCTTAATTATAGATAGATGGGCTTTGGAAAATAGTTGCCTCCAGGCTATTTTAATGAAGTTTTTCCACATGCTACAAGAACGGTAGTTCTTACTAATTGAAAATTATTTTACAAATCATTCGGACCGTATCGAATTAATGGGGTTACCAATGGCAGCACGAAAGCTTTGTAAGCTAATGGTAGATACTGCGATAAGGACAATAAGGCATAGTGAGATAAAGAATATCGACCAATGCAATGAGGTATGATACTCAAAATCCGCTAACCAATTGCTCATGAAATACCAGGCTATGGGAATGGAGAGGATCCCTGCCAATAGAATCAAGAGGATAAATTTTCGATTGAAATGATAGATAATATTTAAAGTATTTGCTCCCAGCAATTTGCGAATGCCTATTTCTTTGGCTTTTTGATTTACCAACAATGTTACTATGCCAAATAATCCCAGTGATGCAATAAAAATAGCAAACATAGTTGCTAGACTAAGAATTTGACTTAATTTCTTTTCGGCTTGATATTGCCTGGCAATAATATCGTCAACAAAAGTGAAGGTATAGGGAATTTCCGTGACTTCTTTCCAGGCTCTTTCAATGGTAGCTAATCCATCAGTTATCTTTGATCCCCGCACTTTAATTGACAGTTTTGGATTAGGATCATTAAAACTAACGTCTGACCCCGTCCGGATTATTGCAATAAGATCTGTCGTAAGAACGAGTGGCGCTACTTGTTGATGCAGACTTTGATAATTGAAGTCGTCTGAAACAGCGATTACCCGGAATGACTCGAATGGTGCTTGCAAAGTCTCGTTCACATTTATTTTAAATGCCTCGGAATAAGCTTCATTGATAATTACTGATTTCTGATCTGCCGGATTATTGTCCATCAGGTTCCTCCCTTGCTTAAGATTTATTCCATAAAGTGGAATGAAACTGTGATCAATTTGATTGACATTAAACGACTGGAATTTTTGTGTGGTTGGATCACTGTAGCCTACATTGGTCCATCCGGATGTGCCAAAGATATGGCAGGAGATTGAAATATCGCCAATGTTGGGATCGGAGGATAGATTATCCTCCAGCAGTTGCGCGATGTTGTTTCCTTCTGTGATGACCTCCGAAAGTCGCGATCCTGCCTTGGTGATCGGAATTGTGACTATTTGATCGTGAGAATAGCCAAGATTCTTATTTTGCATGAAATGCAATTGTTTTTGCATCACCAATGTGCAGCAAACAAGGCACATGGAAAGTGTGAATTGAAAGCCAATCAACGCCCTTAGCAATTGGTGTTTTGGCATACTTTCAGAAAGGATTGAGCCCCGAAGTGAATTAATCGGATTCATTCTTGCCAGAAGCAACGCTGGATAAATTCCAGAAGCTAGCCCTATAATAATTATGGACAAAATGATAACGGTAACCGAATTGGCATTAATGCTCAAAATTAAATTGGAACCAGCCAGCTGATTGAAAGCAGGCAGCAACAACCAGCTTAATAGCATTCCAAAAATCATAGCAATGGCTGTAGTTAGAATTGCCTCACTCCAGAATTGTATCATTAATTGAGTACGTGATGCTCCCGCTGTCTTTCTGATGCCCACTTCACGCGCCCGGTTGAGAGATCTACCCACAGATAAAGTGGTAAAATTAATACCGGCCAAGACCAATATTAACAGGGCGATACCCGCTAAAATTGTGGGGTATCTTCCGTCACTTACAGGTAAAATTCCCACAGGAAAGCTGTTGTCGAGATGGATTTCAGTCAAGGGTTGAAAACCCACTTGATATTCACCGGCAGCATAAATATCTTTGACCTGTTGGTCCATAAATGATGCTACTTTTTGATTGAAATCTGTGAGGTCTGAACCATTACGTATTTTGATAAAAGTCTCGACCGCCACGTTTGTCCATGACTGTCTCGTCTGGGGTGAGTAAAGATTTTCTGTATTTTCAAAAGGAATTAAGAAGTCAAATTGAAAACCTGTATTTGTCGGAGGTGTCTGAGCGATGCCTGCAATCTGAAATCCTACCCATTCATTTTCTAATTCTATAAATAAAGTCTTACCGATTGGGTCCTCCGAACCAAAGTATTTTTCTGCACTTTGCTCGGTTAATACCATTTTTCTTAGGTCATCCAGCACATGCGAAACAGATCCCTGCACCAGTGGAAAATCAAACATCTCCAGGAACATGGGCTCCACGAGAAATAATTGCTCCGCTTCGATTATGTCATCTTTCTTTATCGAAGTATTCAGTGTCACATATCTGGTCATGCTCTCCACCTCCGGAAGATTTTCACTGAGCTGAACACCAAGCTGAAATGGAGTGACTGTATTGAAGAAGATATCTCCCTGATAATGTTCCTTTACCCAGGCCCGGTATATCCGGTCAGCATCATTATGAAATCCATCAAACGTGACTTCATCTTTGATCCAAAGACTTAAGATAATTGCGACGGCAAGACCGGTCGAAAGCCCCAGCACATTTATTATGGAGTAGATTTTTCCTCTGATCAGTGATCGCCAGGCTGTTTTAAGATAATTTGTATACATCAAATTAAGATTTTAGAATCTTCTTAGTCATCGCGAAGGCTTGAAACTGGATTTCTGATCGCTGCCCTGAGGCCCTGAAAGCTGATGGTAAAAAAGGCAATCAATGCACCCAGCAATCCTGCAAATAAAAATACCCACCAGTGAATTTGAATCCTGTAGGCAAAGTCATTGAGCCAATGATTCATGATCAGGTATGCAATTGGACTAGCAATGATCAGAGCAAGTAGAATCAATTTAATAAAATCTCTTGAAACCAGGCTAAGAATACTGCCCACACTGGCACCTAGCACTTTTCTAATTCCTATTTCCTTGGAACGCTGTTGTACCAGAAACGTGGCGAGGCCAAACAATCCCAGACAAGAAATAAAAATGGCCAGTAATGTTGCTAAGCTAATAAGATCACTTAATTTACGTTCCTGCTCGTAAGCTTCATGGTAATAATCTTCTACAAAGTTGTAGATAAAAGGGTTGTTAGGAAAGTGGTTGGTATAGAGTTCTTCCAGACTGTTCAACTGCAGTGCGGTTTCGCCTTCCTCTAATTGTAACGTAAACCAGACGTGATTTCTAGAAGGTCCGAAAACCATGGCCATGATTTGGTCCCGGAGCGACTCATGATGGTAATCCCGCACGACACCGGACACCTGCACTTTATCCTTTTGATATCCATCATCGTAATTTAATGTCTGGTTGATAGCATCGACAGGGTTAGCATATCCCAACTGTTGAGCGGCTGTTTCATTGATGATTATCTTATGATTTTTCCACCATCCCTGATCCGTTTCTGCGGGGCTGGGTGGGCCTCCAGCGAGGAAATCAATTTCGAAAACGTCAAAATAGCTATCATCAACAAAAACCATAGAATAGCTTTTTTCCTCATCACCGGGTCTTGTGTTCTGTTGGGTAAGATTATTAAAGGCAAAATTAATTCCCTGACCTGGAATCCCTCCCGATGCCGAATATTTTATTACATAGGGCAATTGGCTCAATTCATTTAAAAATGATTGCCGATTTTGGGACGTTTTTTCCGAATAATCGGAAGGACCTAAAATGGCTAATCTTTGGTTTAAAGAAAGTCCCACATCCTGGCTTTCCATAAATTTTATTTGTTGGGACATGATGATCGTGCCGGCAATGAAAGCAATAGAAATAATAAATTGCAAAGTCACCAATAATTTTCTGACTATTACACCGGTGCTTGATGTGCTGTAGTTCCCTTTTAAGACACTTGCAGGACGAAATCCCGTCAGCACAACCGCGACGTAAGATCCTGCAATAAGAGTGGTTATCGATAAAAACAGGAAAAGTGCAAAAATCAGATCTTGGCGGGCAAGGATTGACAGATCGAGGTCCGTATCCACTAATCTATTGAATAAGGGCTGGAGTGAAATGCAGCAGACAATGGCAAGCAATAAACTGAGAGTCGTGAGTAAGAACGTTTCAGCAAGTTGTTGTTTGATGAGATGCATGCGGCTTGCACCGATTACTTTTCTTACCGAGAGAGATTTTGTCATTTGCATGGACTGCGCGGTAGAAAGATTAATATAGTTTATCCAGGCAATCAGTAAAATCAGGATGGCCAGAAGAGAGAGGAATCTCACTTGACGTGGATTACCAAAGGTGGGCAGTTCGCTACCGGCAGAAGTTCCCAGGTGCATTTCCCGGACTGGCTGTAATGCTACATCCATTTTCAAGCTGCTTCGATGTTCCAGGGTTAATTGCTTATGTAATGCAATTAAATTTTCGCCGACTTCAAGATTTGATAAGCGGTAGAAAGTCCAAACAAAATTTGAACCCAGTCCATCCATATTTGCCCAGGTATTATAACCAACGTATTGTTCACTTGCGAAAGTTGCGACTGAAAAAAGTACATCAGGATCGATGTCCGAATTGGGTGGAAAGTCGTCGATGACCCCAGTAATTAGAAATTCATGTTCTCCGAATTGGTTTATTAACTTAATCGTCAGATCTGATATCTGTGTGGTACCAAAATATTGCAGGGCTTTCGACTTGGTTAGGACCACTGAATTTGGTTGAGTCAGATTGGGTTGGCCGGACAAAACCGGGCGATGGAATATTTCCAGAAAATCGTGATCTACGAAAGCTAGGTGATCTTCCCGGAATGACCGGCTGTTTTTCTGATTAGTTAGATCGGCAATGAGCACGATCCCATTTCCGATCGAGGGTACATACCTTG
Source organism: Saprospiraceae bacterium (assembly GCA_013001805.1). GTDB lineage: Bacteria > Bacteroidota > Bacteroidia > Chitinophagales > Saprospiraceae > JABDMH01. Next base: position 7,110 of record JABDLW010000748.1, read on the forward strand.
TCGCCAACTCAACACCGGGTACTTTTTCTTTCGCTTGCGGTACCACACCAGGCACTGTGTAGGGAATTAGCTCGTTTCCCTCGCTTCCCTCCAGCAGGCGGAATGTTCGATCAGCGGCATCGTACATGCTGTTAAAACTCTTTTCATATGTGACGTACTCGACGATAAAGAGAAAAACGATAAGCCCTAAGGTCAGACCAACTCCGTTTATACCCGAGAAGATCGGGTGTTTAATCAGTCTCCGAATTGCGATTTTAATATCTATTAAAGTCATGATAAGATATCTTAACCTTTTTGAAAAATGATTTTATGGTTGTACTCCTTGGGGGTCCAAAGGAACATAAAGAGCTTTAACACCATAGTTAGCTACATTAAAATATATGCCAAATATCGATATGATTGATAATGAAGCACTTGCGAGGATGCTGTGCTAGAATTCTTCAATATTTGTGCGAAAACGGTCAATGGGTGTTCGAAAATGGACACATGCAATATTCAATATGGTGACAGATTTAGCGACTCCGGTTGGTCATGATGTAATTAAAGAGCAAAGATGTGGCAATTGAAAAGAACGTAAAATCTGTCAGCTGGTTTTTTCTTTGGTGTCTACTTTGGTTGTTTTGCATATAATATTATGTATTTTGGCATAAAAATAGGCACATGCGAACAACGTTGGATATTCCCGCCAAGCTCATTGAGGAGGCGATGCGTATTACAAAAGCAAGAACAAAAAGTGAGGCAATTAGAACGGCTCTTGAACTTCTGATCAAACAGGAACAAAGAATGAAACTCCTTACGTTTAAGGGCAAAGTTGATCTGGAAATTGATTTGGATACTCTTCGAAAGCGAAAATGAGGATATTTTCACACATCCTGGTTGATACCTCTGTGTGGATTCACTATTTCAAGGATAATGCAGATTCGGTACTCGACACCTTGATTACTGAGAATCTCGTGATTACAAATGAACTAATCTTATCTGAATTGATCCCTTTTGCCGAACATGCCAGGCAGTCTGAGATGATTGAAGGACTACGGGCAATTGAATTATTGCCTTTAGATATTTATTGGGAAGGAATCCGTCGGCTGCAACTTCTAAATCTTCAGCATGGGATAAATAATGTGGGTATCCCTGATCTCATAATAGCCCAACAGGCAGTTGACCAGAAAATTCAATTGTGGTCTTTAGACAAGCATTTTGCTTTGATGGCTGGAGTAATTAAATTAAGTCTATTTCAGAGTTCTGCTATCAAATAGTTGCCAGGTAATCTTGATCCTGTTGAGGGATTCGATCCATTTTTAGCAATCTATGGCAAAGAAGCACATACCGTCAAAACTACTCCATCCTACCACACCAGTACCGGAGGGAAACGCTAATCCTGAGCATATGGATGTCGATAGGGTGCTCTATAAGGTCTTAAGAGTAAACCCTGGGCTGCCGGGTTGTCCTTGATGTCCATGTTCACCTTGTCGATGGTAACTTGTTGCCTGGTCTGATAGGCTAAATCCGCATAAATCCCCGCTGTCGTTGAATTAAATCCATGATCAAATGTGCCTTTAATAGTATCATTTGATTTACTTCGGATAGCGTTAGCGAAGTCCTCAAACTGTGCAATAAAAACACGTTCGATTTCCTTTTCATATTCATCAGAACCCAGGGCAACCCGCACATTTCCATATTCTTTTCGTGTGCTACCATCAGCGGGATAAACTTCCCACCCAGAATCTGCAGCAAAAATGGTTGCCTTATCACCAAAATAGAAGACACCAATCTTCGTATGCGTCTGGGGTGCTGTGTACCCCCAGGTTTTGTGGCTCCACATGACCGGCAGTCCGCCATAATTTAGTCGTACCTCGAGATGATCAGGATGCTCCTGGCCAAAATTCTTAGTAATGCCGCCTATCGCTGATACTTCATCCGGTAGCCCGAGGTTCATGATACTACGTATGTTTTGCAGGTAGTGGATACCCCAGTCGGCAAATATGCCACGGCTAAAACCCTGCTGGACCCTCCAACTCATCCGCCCGGGGCGAGGGTGCTCAAGATATTTCAATTTTGGTGCCGGACCACAGTACGTATTAAAGTCGATCGTGTCTGGAATTTCGACTTCTTTGCTGGGTCCCACCGGATTATGAATGTTGGCCTGGATCTGGTAAATCTCTCCCGCTTGTCCGCTTCTAATGAAGTCCTTCACCTCGGCATTGATGGGAGCGTGGAGCCTGGGGAAATCGATATTTACAATGACATCAGAGGCCTGAAAAGCTTTACGCATGGCTTGTGCCTCCCGAATGTCATAGCTTATGGGCTTCTCCTGCCAAATATGTAATCCCTTTTTGCAGGCTGCAACAAATTGTAAGGGATGCCAATGGGTTGGTGTAGCAATCGCTACTGCCTCCAGACCGGGCACATCATAGAGCTCCTCATACGAGTGGAATAATGGTGGTGCAGCTATGCCTGCTGCCGTCATTTTATCCACTGCATTTTGTAAGGCTACTTTACTTACATCACATAATGCTACGATCTCAAATTCGCCGGATTTCAGAGCGTTGCGCAGTAAATAGTCCGTGCCCCACCAGCCGGTACCAACTATGCCAAGGCGTATAGGATTATCGGTTTGCCTAAAAGGTTTCCCTGTGATCCAGGCACCGGCAGCCAAGGTGGAACTCTTTAGAAATTCTCTTCTTTCCATAATTCTTTTTTAATCCAATTATAGCCAAACTGAAGGGAGAAGGTACGGTTTACTTCTGAAATCCTCAAGTCAAATGTCCCGCTGGTATGATGGTGCGTTGCTCCGGATTTTCAGACAATTAATTTGCAGTGAATAATGACAGCTCTTCCGCTATTTCTTGTAAATTATAGCGGACTTCCAAATGAAATGTGAAGTCTCAATGGCATGAAGCTTTACAAAATTATTAATGGCACGCTTACTCAAATCCAGGAGAATAGACCAGCAATTGTCTCCGGTGAAGTTTTGGTGAAAATGCACGCTGTTTCACTGAATTATCGCGATCTATTAGTAGCTGAAGGCGTGGGATTATGGAAGCCACGAGAAAATAGAATCCCGTATCTGATGGTGCCGGTGAGGTTGTGAAACTGAGTCAAGTCACCGGTGAGTTAAATATAGGCGATAGAGTGACTACTTTTCTGGCTCCTAATTGGCAATACGGTCGATTGAGTTCGGAGAAAATCACGGGAACTTTAGGCGGTAGCGCTCGCGATGGCATTTTGTCAGAATACGTTGCACTCCCTGAAAGGGCTCTTTCCCGATTTCCGGATTACTTATCGTTTGAAGAAGCTGCGACATTACCCATCGCTGCATTGACAGCCTGGAATGCTACCGTAGAACAATCTACTCTTAAATTGGGTGACACCATTCTCATCACTGGTACTGGCGGAGTATCTATTTTTGCGCTCCAATTTGCAAAACTGGCAGGTTATAGAATAATTGTTACATCAAGTTCTGATGAAAAGTTAAAAGTTGTGCGGGACCTCGATGCTCACCACACCATTAATTATACACGGCAAAATTCATGGATAGATGAGGTGATGAAAATCACGGATCACCAGGGTGTAGATC
>JABDLW010000751.1 GCA_013001805.1 Saprospiraceae bacterium
TTTGCATGCCGGCAATATTGTCAAAGAATTAGCGAAGTTTATCAATGGTGGTGGAGGTGGACAGCCATTTTTTGCCACGGCCGGAGGAAAAAAACCAGAGGGACTTGCGGAAGCACTGGCTCATGCAAAATCTTACCTTTCCTCAAGGCCGGATCGTGAATCAAATTGAAGGCAACCTAAGCAATTGATTAAGCCTGATGTTAATTCAAGAAATTTTGACCGATTTAACCTAGTACCAAATGTTGTCAGAGAAAAAGCTCCACGTCGATCCCGACATCACCAGGGCTTCAACCTTGCCATCAAGTGTTTATAGTGATCCTGAGATATATCATCGTGCGCTTGAACGTGTTTTCGTGCCATCATGGCAAGTGATTGAAGTCGATCTTCTTGATGGTCAATTTAATGTATTCCCATTTAAACTTTTAGCAGGATCGCTTGATGAGCCTCTGGTTTTAGTCAGGGAAGATGAGGACTGGAACTGTTTTTCAAACGTTTGCACGCATAGGGGAAATATAGTAACCACCAGAGCGGGGCATTACGCAAATTTGGTTTGTGGGTACCACGGCAAGTGTTTTGACTTGAAAGGGCGGTTTAAATCGATGCCTGCTTTTGAATCAGCCAAAGACTTCCCTTCTGATCGTGATCATCTTGCCCAATTGCCACTGGAATCCCTGGGTCCATTTAAATTCACCTCAATAGCACCCAGGTATACTTTTAAGGCTACACTGCAGCCGATGCTTGATCGCATGTCATGGTTTGCCTTTGATAAGCTTATTTATGAGCCCTCCCTTTCGACAAGATACGTTGTCGATGTCCATTGGGCTCTTTATTGCGAAAACTATCTGGAAGGGTTTCATATCCCGTTTGTGCACGAGCAACTAAATAGATCTCTTAAATTTTCTGAGTACGAGACCTTTATTTATCCTTACTGTAATTTGCAATTAGGAGTAGCCCGAGAGAGTGAGCCTTATTTTGATATTCCCACTGGACATGAGGATGCTGGCAGAAAAATTTTGGCCTACTACTGGTGGTTATTCCCCAATACCATGCTGAATATTTACACCTGGGGTATTTCACTAAATATCGTCAAACCTCTGGGTAATGGGCAGACTGAAATTTTGTTTAAAACCTATCTTTTACCCGAAACCAAAAAAAGTTCAAATATCTCTGCTACACTCGATCAAACTGAGATGGAGGATGAAGCTATTGTGAAGAATGTCCAGATTGGGGTAAAATCGCGTTTTTACAAGCAGGGTAGATTTTCGCCAACAATGGAAAAGGGTGTACATCATTTTCAGCAGCTGTATTCTCATTTTTTAACGACTTGATCACTATGGATAGCTCATTTCATCAGCATCGATGGATTGCTCCCAAACAGAGAGCAGTTCTTTTTGTTTTACACGGTATTTTTGAACACGGAGGAAGATATGAGCATTTCGCAAGCTATTTGAATGCAGCCGGCATTAGTGTCTTATCTTTTGATTATCGTGGTCATGGCCGATCCCCGGGAGAAATGGGATATATCGAGAGTTGGTCCTCGCTGGTAAATGATATCAATGACTGGGTGCAATGGCAAAAAACTGAGTTTGATAATTTACCTCAATTTATTTTTGGACACAGCCTTGGAGGACTTTTGTTGGTTGATTATCTTTCGTTATACCGACCCTCTTTCAACGGAGTAATCCTGAGTAGTGCTGCACTGAAAGTCAAAGAAGACCTATCTCCCTTATTGCAAAAGATAGCGCCCATCATGGCAAAGATAGCACCTAAACTAAAAACAATAAAACTAGACCCGGGACTGATCTCGAGGGATCCGGCTGAAGTGGAAAAGTACCGGAACGATCGCCTGATATATCACGGTAGAATATCGGCGCAAACTGGGAATGAGACTTTGCAGGCGAGCAAGACAATTGAACAATGCTTCCCCGGCTTTGATTGGCCGGTGTTGGTTTTGCACGGAAGTGACGATGGACTAACAGAACCTGAGGGCAGCAGGGTGTTCTACGAGCAAATTGCATCGGATGATAAGACCTTAAAACTCTACGAGGAATATCGACATGAATTGCTCAATGAGCTTGGAAGGGAAGTTGTGTTGGAAGATATTAGGGATTGGATGACCAGGAGGATCTAGCAAGTTTGCTCCACTAACTATCCCAAGACAATCCATACCAGCTACCGCGGTCCTCAGCTAGCAGTTGATTCTGCTTTAATTTGAATATAAATTCGTCTCTGGATATAAGAGCAGCGCCGAAAGATCTCATGTGAGGCGTATCTTGCTGACAATCAATAAGATTGAATCTACGGCTTTCCAGTAGTCCAACCAGTTTCACGAATCCGTATTTTGAAGCATTAGGTATCAAGGTGAACATCGACTCACCAAAGAATATTTTCCCTAGGGCGACACCATAGAGTCCTCCTACTAGCTTCTCTTCTTGCCAGACCTCAATCGAATGAGCCACTCCAGCAAGGTGTAATTTTTTATAGGCCACCTCCATATCATCGGTTATCCAGGTGCCTGCCTGGCCCTTTCTTTCTCTGCTCTTGCAATGGTGGATGACTGTGTCAAATGCATGATCCGCAGTCACGCGAAAGGGCCTTTTATTCAAGATCGATCGCATGCTTTTACTCACCTTTAAGAAGGAAGGCTCTAATACCAGACGTGGATTCGGGGACCACCAAAGGATTTGTTGACCTTCGGAATACCAGGGAAAAATTCCAAAATGATATGCAAGTACCAGCGAATCGACATCGAGATCGCCACCAATAGCCAACAACCCATCGGAATTTGCCAGACAGGGATGAGGAAAGTGAGATACAGACACGTATATAAACTCCTAGGGAACGAGTTCTTCAATGACAGCAGATAGACCTCTATCAATCAGCGCGTCTTTTTTTGGCCTGAGTTCTTCAAAGGTGGCTGTCTTGACGATGGCTTTTCCCTTAAAATGAACGAGTAGAGAAAGCTGTTCGGCCTGCTCAAAACTATGCTGTAGAATCTCCATGAAACATTGGATAACCCAATCAAATGTATTGACATCATCGTTGTATACAACGAGTTGCGCTGATTTTCCTGAATCGATCAGTACATCGATATCGGTAAGTTCGTCCTCTTCATGCGAATATTGAGATGACATAACAAATTTCTTTATTATACTAATTGAGGCTCGCCAGAGTCTCTTTTATTTTTTCGAAGTTCGGAATTTCGCTCGGAATATCCAGTATTTCCTTGTATTTAATGATTCCATTTCGGTCGAGCACAAAAGCAGCTCTTTTGGATACACCTTTCATCCCCAACCCAAACTCTTCATGGAACGCTCCATAGCTGCGCGATACCTCTTTGTTGAAATCAGACAGCAAAGTAAAATTATAGCCCTGTTCCTCTCTGAATTTTCTAAGGGTATAGAGTGAATCTACTGAAATTGCCAACACATTTGCTTTCAAATCATTGTAGTCTTCCAGCTCGTCTCTCACCTGACAAAGCTCAGCGGTGCAGACACTGGAAAAAGCCAAGGGAAAGAACAGGATCACTACATTTGAGCCGCGAAAATCTTCGAGGTCAACGGGTTTTTTGTCATAGGCTATCAATGAAAACAATGGTGCTTTTTCACCTATTTTTACCTCCATATTGCATATTTGCTGTGTCGACAAAATTAAAGTTTTATACTTTGGAAAGCGCCAATTTGCAGATTTTATTATTGACAATAACTATTTGGTCTGATATAGAAAATGCCTGCACCAACTTTAAATAAGTCTCAGTTACAGTTGCATGGAGCGGTTTTCCTCTTTGGTTTTGCAGCTATATTGGGAGATCTTATCCAGCTGGCTGCGGTTGTTCTGGTCTGGTGGAGGTTGCTGATTACTATAGCTAGTTTGATGCTGCTGGTCAATGTTGTCAAGCATATTAGGCAAACGTCATGGAAAAATCTTAAAAGTTGGATCGGGATTGGAATTCTGGTTGCTTCGCATTGGATCGCATTTTTTGCTTCGATAAAGTTGGCAAATGCCTCGGTAGCATTGGTGTGTCTCGCCACAGCCACGGTTTTTGCATCGTTTTTCGAACCACTTATTAATCGGTCAGCGTTAAAAGTACCCGACATTATTTTGGCCTTACTGGTCGTGCCCTGCATGATGTTGATTGTAACCGATCTCGATGTGAGTCTAATGGCAGGAGTCTGGACTGGGTTATTATCGGCGGCTCTTCTCTCCCTTTTTGGCGTATTAAATAAGAAATTGGTGCACCTCTCCGATCCCATCTTTATTACTTTCGTTGAACTGACATCAGGGTGGTTTTTTATCAGTCTTTATCTTCTTTTTTTTTGGACTTTTTCAAATGATTTTATACCGAAAGACCTGGATTGGATCTACCTGATTCTTTTGGCACTCGGATGTACCACTTTGGGTTATGTCCTTGTCCTGCACGCATTGAAGAATCTCAGTGCCTATAGCACTATGCTGGCC
>JABDLW010000730.1 GCA_013001805.1 Saprospiraceae bacterium
ACTGGATATGACATCCGAAAAGATTTTTTTGTTTTATAATAATGGCGAGATTTGCCGGAACAAATTCCTCCCATCCCTCCTTGCCGGCCTGGATCATATTATATACGTTCTTTGGTATGATGGAAAGCAGGTCCTTATTGTAGGTCTTGACTGGTACAATAAAACGGTTTTCGACCAAGAACCTGACCAGGAATGCAATGCCTGGAGGTATGGGCAGATTATCTATAGTAAATAATTGATTCAAATCGTCGGACAAAGCAGGATAGGCGTAAACTTTCAAATTCTTGGTAAATAATTGACCAAATTCAGATAGCAACATACCATCCTTATGCGATTCATATTTTTCTGTTATCAACTCTGATAATTCCCTGACTCCAATGACCAGGCCTATATGAGGGATCTTGAAGTCAGTCAAATAGTGGATAAGAGAAATATGATTCGTGCAATTTGAAACAATGACCTTGTGACCTAAAGCACAAAGCATATCAGCTCTTGCCAGGAAATCTCGCTCATTAATTTCATCCATTTCGTCAATGAGATAGTCCAGAGTCAACTCTGCCATCAGTTCTGCCCCGGTGGAGTCCACTTCAGCATCAGATAGAAATTGAGTATAAGCCACATCAAAAACATCATCGGTAACCAAAGTCGGTGGGCGAAAGTGTCCTCTCACCACCATCAAGGACTTTTTGTATAAAAATTCCGATGCGTGAATACATTGTCCCTTTTGATCAAACATGGCGACATCCGTGAGCCCCAATCGCACCATATCCAGGCAAACCAGACGATTATCCAGATTGGTAAAATCCGGTCCGGTGAGCCGTATTAAATCTATCGTAACCCTGTCTTTAATTCCATCGTGCAATGATTCGATCAGTTGCTTCTGGTTCTGGTGGTAATTGAAACAGGCATAAACCATATTTACACCGAGAACCCCTATGGCAGATTGTTGAAGTTGAGGATCATTATCCAGCATCTTGACATGTACGACGAAATCGTTTGGCGGCTGGTCGGGATGCAACTGAAATCGGACGCCTAACCAACCGTGACCTTGAATCGTACGCTGGTAATTTAACGCTGCAATCGTATCGGCAAAAACAAAGAAAAGATTAGAAGGTCGTTCTCTTTTTAGTCGTGAATGCAATAAATGATACTCATGATCCAGCATTTTATATAACCTTGCCTCACAGACGTAGCGACCACTTTTTTCTTCGCCATAGATTTTATCTGAGAAAGTCTTGTCATAGGCTGACATTGTCTTGGCGATCGTCCCGGCCGCAGCACCTACTTTAAAAAAAATGCGAGCCACTTCCTGCCCTGCGCCAATTTCTGCAAAGGTGCCGTAGATCGGTTCATTTAGATTTATCTCCAGTGCTTTCTGATCAGTATCTAGTACTTGGCGGTCACTCATGCTTTCCTTTAAAAAAAATCACAAAAATAGTGTGTTAGGATGATTGCTCAGTATAACGGCAAAATATGTTTGCTTCTGATGTAGCCAGGAACTTCACGCAAAATGTCGTCTACCGAACAATTCAGAGCACTAACATTTCCATCAATCGATCAATAAGCAGCATTCATCGATTATCAGTTGATTGAGCCCGCTTACTCCTTATTTTGTAATTAACCTATTCAATGTAAAAACATAATGTCATGAAAAAAATTCTTTTACTCGGTGCAATATTGGCCTTAAGCACACTAACGATTTCGGCCCAATCACTCGACACACCTCCAAGTGGTGACAATCAGAAAGCTTCCGTAACCCAATATATTGGGGGCATGGCGAAGGTCACGGTAAATTACAGTAGCCCTGATGTGACCGGTCCTTCCGGCGAAGATCGCAAGGGAAAGATATGGGGTCAGCTCGTGCCCTATGGTCTGACGAATTTGGGATTCGGTAATGGAAATCCCGGTCCCTGGCGAGCTGGGGCTAATGAGAATACTGTGATTAAGTTTTCGCATGACGTCAAAATTGAGGGACGGGATTTGCCAGCAGGTGCCTATGGGTTGCACTTAATTGTCAATGAGACCGGGCCCTGGACCTGGATTTTTTCAAAAAATACGACACAATGGGGCAGTTACTTTTATAATGAAGCTGATGATGCCTTACGTGTTGATGTAGATCCGCAAAGTACGGAGCATACGGAATGGCTTACTTACGAGTTTATAGACCGGCAGCCAACCAGTGCTACGCTGGCCTTGAAGTGGGAAAGTAAGCTCGTTCCCATGCGTATTGAAGTAAAAGATTACAATGATGTGTATGTGCATCATTTCAGCCGCCAATTGGAAGGTGCGGCCGGATTTAACTATCAAAATTGGGTGGCAGCTTCACAATTTTGTGTCAACAACAACACCAATCTTGAGAAAGCGCTTGTGTGGGCAGATGCTGCGATCAATGCTCCATTTGTGGGTGTGAAAAACTTTGCCACTTTGCAAAATAAGGCTGCTGTTTTAATGAAAATGGATAAGATGGACGAAGCCGAGGAGACTATGATGGCAGCGGTTGAGGACCCGGGTGCCAATCCCGGGCAAATTCATCAGTTTGGCCGGCAATTGATTGGCATGGGCTTGAAAGATAAAGCATTGAAGCTATTTGAATACAATTATGAACGCTTTAATGGAGCATGGCCTACCAACGTTGGTATGGCAAGGGGGCTGGCAGCCGTTGGTCGCTACGATGAAGCGTTGAAATATGCTGAGCTGGCCCACGAAGAAGCACCGGATCAGCTCAATAAAGATGGTATGAAAGCAGCCGTTGAAAAGCTAAAAATGAAACAAGACATCAATTAATGGCCTCCTAAGCAGGTTAATCGATTGAAAATACCTGATCGCAATATCCCATCCCTGAGGTATTGCGATCATTCTTATTTCTCCAGTTGCCACATTTCAAGAATCCCTTATCCTTTATTCACGTGGACCCAGACGTTGTCCAGACATACCCGGGTGATGGAGTTGGTTTTTCTGGAGTGGCCTGATATTTTGTCAGGGGAATCGTACTTTTGCATTTCCTTTTTTAAGGCGTTGCAAATCAATGAAAGAACTACTCGAGAAATTAGTGGCTGAGAGAATTTTAGTGATTGATGGGGCTATGGGCACTATGATCCAATCCTATGGTCTTTCCGAGGCAGATTTTCGGGGAGATATTCTTCAGGGCCATCCCCATGACCTGAAAGGCAATAACGACTTGTTGTCACTGACCCAGCCAGGTATTATCACCGAAATTCACATGGCCTACCTGGAAGCTGGGGCCGACATAATTGAAACCAATACATTTAATAGTCAGGCCATATCGCAGGCAGACTACCACCTGCAGCATCTGGTGTATGACATCAATGTTGCGGCAGCAAAAGCTGCCAGGGTTGCTGTGGATCTTTTTTCAGAGAAAAATAGTTCTAAACCAAGATTTGTCGCCGGAGCATTAGGACCCACCACGAGAAGTGGTTCCCTGTCGCCAGATGTCAACCAACCGGGATTGCGAGCGGTGACCTTTGATGAATTGGTGGAAGCGTACTACGAGCAGGCCCGGGGCCTGATTGATGGTGGAGTTGACATACTCCTGGTTGAAACTGTCTTTGACACGCTTAATTGCAAAGCGGCTCTCTTTGCCATTAGTCAACTAAAAGAAGAAAAAGCCATTTCCACACCAGTCATGGTCTCCGGTACCATCACGGATGCCAGTGGCCGGACACTATCTGGTCAAACTGTCGAAGCCTTTTGGATATCAATTAGTCACGCCGACCTTTTCAGCGTAGGATTGAATTGTGCCCTGGGGGCCAAAGAAATGAGACCATTTTTACATGATTTGACTCAAATCGCCCCATGCTTCATCAGCGCATATCCCAATGCCGGTCTTCCCAATGAATTTGGAGAATATGACCAGGGACCGGAAGAGATGATGGCTTTTATCAGGGAGTTTGCCGAGAGCGGTTTGGTCAATATTATTGGTGGCTGCTGCGGTACGACGCCCGAGCACATTCGACTCATGGTCCAGGCGGTGGAAGGGGTCAAACCCAGATCGGTAACTGGACCTGATCCCATTATGCAGTTAAGTGGAATGGAACCTCTGGTTGTACGTCCGGAATCCAACTTCATCAATATCGGAGAACGAACCAATGTGACCGGATCGAAGAGATTTGCCCGGCTGATAAAAGACGATAAATATGAGGAAGCTCTGGAGGTAGCGCGGCAGCAAGTTGAAGGGGGAGCACAGATAATCGATGTAAATATGGATGAAGGCATGCTCGATTCGGAGGCAGCTATGGTCCGGTTTCTACATTTGATAGGTTCTGAACCGGATATCGCCAGACTGCCGATAATGGTGGATTCCTCCAAATTTCATGTCATCGAAGCCGGATTAAAGTGTCTGCAGGGTAAAGGCATTGTCAATAGTATTTCATTGAAGGAAGGTGAGGATGCTTTTCTGTCCCAGGCAAAATTAGTGCATCGTTACGGTGCGGCAGTAGTGGTCATGGCTTTTGACGAAGAAGGACAAGCCGATTCCACAGACCGCAAAGTATTCATTTGCAAACGGGCTTACAAACTCCTGGTGGAAGAGGTAGGATTTAAACCCGAAGACATCATTTTTGATCCGAACATTTTTGCCGTCGCTACTGGCATAGCGGAACACAACCGGTATGCAATTAATTTTATCGAAGCGGTCAGACAGATCAAACATTCTTGCCCAGGTGCAAAGATTTCCGGTGGCGTAAGCAATTTATCATTTTCCTTCCGGGGAAATAACACCGTGAGGGAGGCAATGCACTCGTCTTTCCTTTACCATGCAATACAGGCAGGGATGGATATGGGCATTGTGAATGCCGGTATGATGGAGGTCTATGAAGAGATCCCTAAAGATCTTCTTGTCCTGGTGGAAGACGTCATCTTCGACCGCTCACCTCAAGCTACCGAAGCTTTGACAGATTATGCCGAGCGTGTCAAAAGCAATGGCAAACAGATGACCAGAGATTTAACCTGGCGGGAAGGCAGTGTCGAAGATCGCATAGCCCATGCACTGGTAAAAGG
>JABDLW010000774.1 GCA_013001805.1 Saprospiraceae bacterium
TCTTCGGATGAACCTTCACTAATGGTCCCTGGAGCCCCGCCCCATCCGGACTGAGCACAATTTGAGCCAAACTCCGTTGCATCCAGTTCCCCTTCCCATGGTATTACCGGTTGTGGTGGGCGCCAGCGAAATTCCCCTTCCGGTGGGGCAGCAAAAGGGATGCCCTTAAAACTGGATATACCTGCCTCCTGAACACCACGAATCACTCCCGATTCGGTTCTGACCTTTACTGGAACATTGGTGTTTTCTTGTGCTTTTAATATTAAGCTGAATAGAAACGCTAACCCTATTATAATTCTTTTCATTTTTCTTAGTGCTCTATTTCATGGGTGTCGCGCACACTGCTAAAAGTAAGGTCTAATAATTTCCAATCGTCACCTTCTTTTTTATAGAATTCGGTGACCGTAAATTCATTAGATACATCATTACCCCGTACATGGGCCATTAGGGTAATTCGATTCCAAAGGACGGCAGTGTCGTCTCCAAAGACTTCTACGGCTACATCATGCACATCCGCTTGCTTATACCAAATGCTGCCCGTTTCGATGATTTCTAGTTCTCTGTCCTTTTTCCAGGAACCACTCATGTGCACAAATTTTGCTTTGTCATGAAATAGGTCAGCAAGTTTGTCCACATCCTTATCAGCCATCCATTCCCATTTAGCTTGGGAAAGTTCTTTGATTTCCTGTTCAATAGCAGCATCTTGGGCAAAAGATGGTGCGTTCAATGCAACTAAAAAGATTCCGATCAATAGTATTCTCATTAGATTTAATAGTTTTAAAATTTTTCAATTCAATTTTGTAAAAATACCTGGCATAGTTTCCGCATCTATCGCTTCCATATCGATTAATTTCAAGGATTTGACCATTTTAAGTGTTGTCTCTTTATAGTATTTGAAATGTGATGTCGTAAGATGTGTTTCATACGCTTCTTTATTCGTATAGATTTCCAAAAGTCTGATATAGGTAGGATGCTCTTTTTGAAACATAGGATAAATACAAACAACTCCGGGCTCCAACTTGACTGATGCCTCTGTCTCCCCTTTTAGAATGTCCAAATATTCGTTGAGATAATTGGAATCGACTTCAATTGCGGCAATTCTGATCATCATTTCTTGTGCGCCGGAATCGCTTTTATCTTTTTTTACTCCCTGACCAAACGAAAATATCGTTAGAGTCATCAAGAGAAATGTTAATTTAGATTTTTGAGCCCGCATAAAGGTTTTGATTTAATCTAATTTTTTTTCCTTCAGCCATTGCGACATCAAATCCGCAACTTCCAAATTATTTAAATCGGAAAACGGAAAATGGGTGTTGCCCTTAATCCCAACTTCAGGTAAATGTACGACCGTAACATCACCTCCATTATTGTTAACTACATCGCGCCACTTTCTTGCCATTTCCAAACGCACCCGCCAACCGTCCGTTCCGGGGTTTGTGTCATATGTTTCCGGGATGAAGTCTCCGTAGTAGATAATTATCGGAATTTTGGTCAGCTGCAAAAATTCTTCCTTGGTTACTGCCGTAGCGTGCAGCGCCCCTGAAGAGCTCTCAATGGGTTCAGGAACTTCTCCTTCGGGAAATGGAAATCCTGAACCCGGTTCATACGAGACAATCGCTATGACTTTCTCGTTCTTCATAGCAGTTGCCCATCCGAAGCCACCGGAGTGAGAATGAGTCACCAGAATACCTTCGCCAATTTTATCGAAGAGTTGTGATGCTGCCTCGGTAATTACCTCGGTATCAAAACCTCCAATGTTTGGGACCATTTGGCGAAAGTACTGATTCAGCGTTTCTCTATCGCGGGCAAATTGTACCCCCGGAAAATAATCCGGCCAAACGCCGACTCTAAAAATGTTAAACCAAAACTGCTCGTCAGGGGTAGGGGTTATCGTCGTCTCCACCATACTGCGGCTCGCCCTTCCACGTCTGGGCTGATCCATAATATAGGTACTGAAACCGCGTCTCAAAAAAATATTCTGGTAGCCATCACGTCCATCCGGTGTGGTTTCCCAGGTCTTTGAAAACTGACCTATGCCGTGCCACATGACCAGTGGATATCTCTTAGCATCTACAGGAACCTGAAAAAAGACATAGGCATGGTCACCATGAAAGGTTTGGCCTTCGGGCGTACGCTTGATGGCGTCGAAGGTGCCTGGGTTGGTTTTTACCGTGCCACCCACCGAAAAACTACCTTGGTCCTGAATGACCATGGCTTCCCTTTGTGCATGAGTAGTGCACAAGGATACTATCACAATTCCAACTATCGCGAAGATGTTTGCTGCCGGATATTTCATAATGCTAATACATCATTAACTATTTTTCGATAATGGGAGAGCTTATTAGAGGTACCCATTAGTGACGATCCTGTTTCCAAAAGTAAATATCCTTATTACTATTTCCTTTACCCGTTTTACGGATTTACCTACCATTATTACGGATCGATCTGAATGAATAGGTTTTATTTGTGATTCTAACTTAATTTTGAAGAAAGAAATGTGCTATGAAGGAGATAAAAGACCTGGTCACGGTTAATGATTACTGCAGGGGACTTAAACTGTCTGCCTTACATCCACTGGTCACTATCGTGGACCTTTCCGAAGGCACCTGGCCTAAGGGGAAAAAGGTTGATGCCGTCCGCTATCATTTTTATGGGGTTTTTCTAAAACAGGGACAAAACTGCATACTGAAATATGGCCGGCAGAACTACGATTATCAAGATGGAACGCTGGTGTTCATCGGACCCGGACAGGTGGTGAATATTTCACATATCGATCCTACCTCAAAACCTACGGGGTATGCCCTGTTATTTCACCCCGATCTACTTCGGAACACTAACCTGGCAAATAACATGGACAAACGCACCTTCTTCTCCTATGACCTGCACGAGGCGCTGCATCTGTCCCAAAAGGAGCGCCAGATCGTCCTGGATTGCTTTGATAAAATTAAGTACGAACTTTCGCAGGGGATAGACAAGCACAGCAAAAGTCTTATTGTGTCTAACATCGACCTCTTTCTAAATTATTGCACCCGTTTTTATGACCGTCAATTCATCACCCGCGATACAGCAAACCTGAGTGTCATTGAAAAATTTGAGTCCTCATTGAATGCCTATATGAAAAGCGCCAAAGATTGGGGCATCCCGACAGTGAGTTATTTTGCGAAGGAGCTACATCTTTCGCCCAATTATTTTGGTGACCTGGTGAAGAGGGAAACCGGAAGAAGTGCCCTTGAATTTATCCAGACCAAGATCATCGAAGTGGCCAAGGAAAAGATCTTTGATCCGGATAAATCGTTAAGTGAAATTGCCTACGAGCTAGGATTTAAATATCCACAACATTTTAGTCGCTTGTTCAAGAAACGGGTCGGGCATTCGCCCAGTGAATTTAGAACGTTGAACTAAATCTCTGATTTCGGATAATTGGCAGATGTCTTTATAAACACACGACAAGTCACCTCGAGTTGATACATTTTTTGCAAAAATGAGAAAAGTTGTAATGACAGGGAGGGCGGCAATCAACCTTAACTCCAATAACAGAAAACGATAGTCACCCTGAGCCTGTCGAAGGGTAGTTTCCGTTAGTTCAAACTTTTTCTTCTCAAGAACTAGGGTT
>JABDLW010000775.1 GCA_013001805.1 Saprospiraceae bacterium
ACCAGGAACTGTCACCACTGTCTCCGGAGGTTCAATAGTTGATCCGGGTTTGCCCCCTGATGCTGTGGGAAATGATTGGGCACTACTATTAAAAAAGCAGGATTAAGATTCACTCAATCCTGCTTTAGCATATTTTATTTTTAGAGATTGTACACCTCGTACATACTAATCCTCCAGTCCCGGACTTCTCTTTAAAAACTCATTGTATAAAAGAGTGTGTCTGCTCTCTATCGGGACATTCCAACCTTTGATAAACAAGTGTGTCAGTCTTGTTTTCATTTCAAATGGGTCACCTGTCGAAACAAAAAGATTGGCTACTTTACCTTTTGATATGCTTCCATATTTATCGGCAACTCCAAACATTTCTGCCGGGTTTATCGTAATTGCTTTCAGGGCTTCTTCCTTGCCCATACCATAGGTCGCAGCAAAACCCGCATTAAAAGGGAGATTGCGGACATTTTCGCTGTCGCCAGTTCTTATGGCAACCTTGACTCCGGCTTTGGCCATTATACCTGGATTAGCATAGGCCACGTCATACCTGGCTTCTGCTCTTCCCGGAACACTTAAGACAGGCCCTGCAATCACAGGGATACCAGCCTCAGCGATCTTGTCCGCCACACGATATCCCTCGGAGACACCTATAAATATTGCTTTGACTCCTTTTTTAGTTACCCAATTGATAGCGGCTTCAATATCCTTGTCCTTGCTTACATTGATCATCAATGGGAACTCTCCACGATATACCGGGAGCAAGGCATCCATTTCTGGTTGGTACTTTATATGTGCTTTCGAATTACCTGTTGCAGCACTGTCTATTTTATGATAAAGCGCCAATTCATCCCATACTTCATCAATTTTCTTGGTGGCCTTATCCTGTGCCTTTTTGATATCCTCATCTGATCTGCTATCCCTTCGCCCTCGTCTGGCTGAACTCGGGAAGTTCATTATAACTCCCCTAAAACCAGCATCCATTTGTTCTGGTGTGTAACCAATCAGATCGATTAAGCTTGCGGTTCCGGGGAAAATGCCGCCGGTTGGCGCCACAATCACAGAAGTTACCCCATTCACCCGTGTTACGGGAATAGCGGTAGCATTAGGATTAACAGCTGTCAAGGCTTGCATATGTGGGATCAGATCCCCTATTTCATTAAAATCATTGGTAAGCGATACGGCGCTGACTTCAGAAAGTGCGAGGCGTGTATCACTATCAATAAATCCTGGATATATGTGCTTTCCACTGCAATCTACTGTGGTGACATTGCGGCCAGCCGAAAGATTGTTGCCAATATCTGCAATCAAACCATCTTTAATGAATACATCCGTATTGTTTAAAGTCCCATCAGTCACTGTATGGACGGTGGCATTCTTTAAAAGCACATCGCCATAAGTGGATTTAGTCACCTGCTGTCCAGCTATAGAATTAGCTATGAGGAGCAGACTGAATATATATATATACTTTATCATCATTTCTTATTTACGATCATTAAAATATTCGAAAACATCCTGCATACATCGGTCTTCTTCGGCACCAGAATGGAAATCGATGAAGGAAGAGATTTTTGCTTCCGGATCTACATCAATACGCATATCATCCGGGTCAGAATTGATGTCGAAGCGAACCACACCATCAACAATGGTCATTTGAGGAACCGCATAAATAGAAAGTGGGTGATTATTAAAAATGGCGACGTCACCCTCTTTTCCAACTTCCAGTGAACCTACGCGATGGTTAATTCCTAATTGTATAGCTGGATTCAAAGTGATTAGCTTTAACGCTTCATTATCGGTCAAATCACCGTAACGCTGCGTCTTGGCAGCTTCATGATAAAGATGACGGATCAATTCGCCGGAGTCCGAGTTAATCGAAGTGGTGACATTATTTCTTGTAAGGATCGTTGCATTATATGCGGTCGAATAATACACTTCAAATTTATAGGCCCACCAATCTGCAAATACAGAAGCTCCTGCGCCATATTCAGCTAATTCAGGAGCGACTTTAAAGCCTTCGTTAACGTGTTGGAAGCAAATCTTTTTAACACCATAATCCCCAAGCACATCCAACAACATAAGTATTTCATCTGCGCGATAAGAGTGACAATGGATGATAATGTCTCCACGAAGTATATCTGCCATCGTTTCCATCTTCAGATCATAGGTAGGTGGAGCTTTAGCCCCAGAAGGATTTGCATTATATGCATCCCACTCAGCCATATAGTCTTTAGCCTTGGCAAATCCCTGCCGGAATATTTGTTCGACTCCCATTCGTGTGCGCGGGACAATACCATTGCCTTCACCATGAACGCGCATTGGATTTTCTCCCAAAGCAAATTTTATCGTACGTGGTGCACCATCCATTTTCATATCATCCGGATCCGTTACCCCAAAACGGTGTTTAATAGTTTCGCATTGACCACCGACAGCATTCGCAGATCCGTGCATGGCATGAGAAGCGGTTACACCACCAGCAAGGGCACGGTAAATAGATACTGAAAAAGGATTGATGGCATCACCGACAAATACATTTGAGGTATTGGGATCAGTCGCTTCATTGACCACGTCCAGGCCAATATGAGAGTGCGCATCTATAATACCCGGCATTACATACTGACCGGAGGCATCAATTGTCTTTACTCCATTGGCGTTGATATTCCTGGCAATCCTGGATATTTTACCATTTCGAATAAGTACATCTGTATTTTCTTTTACACCGTCCGTAATTGTCAGAACAGTGCCATTTTTAATTAATAGATCACCGGATTCCGGCCTGTAGCCAAAAGACCAAGACCAAGAAAAAGGGCGATTAAATAAATTGATTTGATCATTTTTAGTGTATTAAATCGATCAGATAATATTCGTTAGATTAATTTTCGGGGTCAACTTTTTTCCCGGTTATTTCAAAAGAACCAAAATCCCCAACGGAAACAGTTCCGTCAAAGGTGTTGCCATCGAAGGTGATATCATTTTCTATAGTAATCGTCATTCCGCCTGCGTCCATAGAATAGCTAAACATCATATTTGAGCCATCTATTTCTATGTCCTCAGTACTGACGGATTCTCCCGGGTTTTGATTACTGGTAACTTCCAGGTTATAAGTGTCCCCGCTTTTTGTAAAGGTCATGGTACCTGAAGGAGTCATCCCGGGTACTTCAATTTTATAGCTCCATTCACCGGAAACATCTGCAACTTCTTCACCGGAAGTTTTCTTTTTCTTTTCCTTTACATCATAACTGTGGACCTTGCCGTCAACGACTACCATCTTAACCTTGGCTTGTTCGTCAAGAAGAGGTTTTGTCAACACGACAAGATTGCCAATTTTACCTGCTTCCAGGGTTCCTGCGATACTTTCGATGCCCAAAGTTGTAGCAGCTTCAGTGGTAAGCGCGCTCAATGCGACCGATTCAGACAGTCCTTCTTTAGCCATCCTGCGGAGATTTGGATGTATGTCCTTTGGCTTGACATCTATATAAGAAAATGCAAGAGGAATATTCTCGTCAGCAAGCATTTTAGCTTGGCTGACATATCTTTTAGCCGCTTCTTTTTTCCTTTTTAGAAGTCTATCTTTTTCTTGATCCGTTTTATCTTCTTCTGGATCTTCCTCTTCCCCGGCTGTCCCTTCCATGACATTATCTCCTTCTTTTTCTTTTTCACTTGTTTTTTTCTCTTCCTTCTCTTCCTTTGGCAAATCAAGGGATAGTAAAACCCTTACGTTGTTTTCTTTTATCTTATCAGCGATCCGGTCAATGTCCTTGGCTTCGGCAATGACCAGGTCAAACCCCAGGTCTTTTTGCAAGCGTAGAGTCCGATAAATATCCCGGTGTTTTTCTGCTTCAAAGTAGACAGCCATCTGATTGCTAACCACCGGGTATAGCGCTTCCGTCGCTGCATCCGGATTAGGTCTCTGACGATTGAGTGGATTGGCTTTATAATGCTCGGCATGATCTGCCAAGAGTTCCGCATTCTTATACATTTCGCGCCATTTGGCCATAATGCCAATTAACGTCGCTGGAAAAACTCCTCGAACATTTGCCCATCTAGCATACATGGAGTTGTCTTTGAGTATCACCGCATCATCAAAACTTTCACCACTAAGGCTGATTACTGACCCCTTCCCGGGTAACATTTTACCATAAGGAACGGTCTGTGCGATGGCAAATCCTTGTTGTCGATATTCCTTGATACTTCCCTCTTTCGCAATATAAAGGTCCGAAACACTCTTTTCCGGGGTAATGCCGGCAACATCATTGGGCGGATATCCCGTGCGATCTACCTTAGGCCGCTGATTATCCTCTTTTGGTTCTTTAATACCAATATGTGAAAGAGTAGCAATAAACCCAGCATAAGCATGCATCGTGTCTCCATCAATTATACGTGCATCAAATGGAGGGGTAATCGACGGGCCAATATTCGTAATTATACCGTCTTCAACCAGGATATTACCAACAAATGGTGTGCTTCCAGGGTGAGTATTCAGCGTGACATTTTCAATGAAAATTTTGGCCGTCACTTGTGGGACGTTTTGTCCTGTTAAAACCCATGATATGGCGAGTAACCATATCAAAATGATAAGTTTTTTCATGTCTCTGATTCGTTTAATAGTTACACGCCGGACGAAATCCGATGCGAGGCCCCAAGATAGAGATTTAAGCCATAATGTAAATAAACTATTCTTTCAGTTGATATATGGAGGGCAAGTCTCTTCCCAATTCATCGTAGTCCAACCCATAGCCGACTACAAACTTATTAGGAATGCTGAATCCGATATAATTACAGGCCACATCGTGTTTCAATGCTTCAGGTTTTAATAACAGGCTTGCAATCTTTACAGAAGCGGGGTGTTGTCTCATTAATTCTTTAACCGCATTTGAAAGTGTATACCCTGTGTCGATTATATCCTCTACAATCAGGACATCTTTACCGGCAATTTCGGATTTCATCCCAAGAATTTTGGTCACCCGACCAGTGGATTCGGTTCCTCGATAGGAAGAATATCTGACAAACTCTACCGTCAAAGGAAAATTGAAATGTCGGACAAGGTCGGCGGTAAAAATAAATGATCCATTAAGAATGCACAGGACTATGGGCTTACGGCCTTTGTAGTCGACATTGATTCGATCGGCCAATGCCTTTACCCTGGCCTGGATTTCAGCTTCGGTCAGATAAATCTCAAAGGTCTTATCATTTAAAGTGATCAATTCATTCATCGTCAAAACTTAATCCATACTTATCAATAAGGTATACCAATGAAGTCATCGCAGCGGCACCTAATTTCAATTCTCGTTCATTTACAGCATCAATTCTGTCATTGCTTGTATGGTGAAAATCAAAGTATCGTTGTGAATCCGGACGAAAACCCATCAGGAGACCATTTTGACTCTTTAACGGGTTGATATCTGCCCCGGAACCACCTTTGAC
>JABDLW010000804.1 GCA_013001805.1 Saprospiraceae bacterium
CCAGGGACATGTATGGGAAGGAGTTTTCGGACCTTGACGGAAATGAAAAGGCGGATGTACTAAAGAAAGTAGCAGCACAAGCGAATAAATTTAACCCGGCAGTCTGGGGCAGCCCATTGGGCAAGCAGGAGCCGCTGGATTTTTACCGCCGGGTGAAGCAATTTACGTTGGTCGGTTATTTTACTTCGGAGGAAGTGGGGAAGAATATCCTGGTGTATGATCCGATCCCGGGGAGGCAGGAGGGGTGTATTCCTGTGAGTGATGTGGGTAATGCATGGACGTTGTAGGGGGACGATGAAGATGGTACCAACTATCCTTCTATGATTCCAAATATAGGGAGAAGGGTCATTAAGGCGGGAAATAAGTAAAGTGATATCAATCACTTCAAAATCTCCTTAATACCATTAATTTTAAGGTATTATAAATCAATAAGAATAACAGTCATGCTTTCAAAGAAAATGCAGGATGCGCTTAACAAGCAAGTATTGATCGAAGCCCAATCTTCACAAGTTTATCTCGCTATGGCTTCGTGGGCAGAAATTCAGCCGGGATTGGATAATGTTACCGAATTCTTTTATAGGCATAGTGATGAAGAGCGGATGCATATGTTAAAGTTGATTCATTTTATCAATGAGCGTGGGGGATTTGCGGTAGTGCCGGCATTGGCTCAACCTGCGCTAACGTATCCTTCGATCCAGCATGCGTTCAAGGCCTTGTTGGAGCATGAGATTCATGTATCCGAGAGTATTAACAACCTGGTAGACATTTCATTGGGAGAAAAAGATTATGCCACCCACAATTTCTTGCAGTGGTATGTCAGTGAGCAGATCGAGGAGGAGGCGCTGGCGCGAGTGATGAATGACAAATTAGAGTTGATCGGTGACGACAAGAGTGGGTTGTACTTATTTGACCGTGATGTGTTGAATGTGAATGTTGCGGGTGGGGGACAGTAATTCCCGGACGCTGATTACGTCTTCGTGACGGTTTTCAGTTCCTTTAGTTTAGGTGTTTATCCCAATTAATGATCCCATCAAATCTTTTAGTTAGACAATTAAAGCAAGGGTGGCACAGTCTACAGAACAGGATGTAGTTTTTGATTAAAAAATTCCTGTACCACCCATTACTGAAGTCGGATTGCAAACTCCAGGTATTTCCTAAGACAATTGTCAAACATGGAGTTGCAAATAGCCAGCTTCAAAGCCGGCACGTACCACACCTGCCACATTACGTACACCCAACTTTTCTTTTATATTCTGGCAGTGTGAAATAACTGTATGATTACTTAAAAATAATTCTTTCGCTATCTCATTGATCGTCAATTCAGCAGAAATCAAGCGCAACACCTCAATTTCTCTTTTTGATAGTTTCATAAGCGCCGTTTATAACATTGACAAGATTAATTCTTGTCAAATTTAGATACCTTGTTTCTTAGAGCTTCCAATTCCTCATGTTGTTGTGCTAATTGTGTATGCAACTCTTGAAAGGACTTTATAAGCACCGGTATGAGTTCCATATAATTCACACTTTTAACATCTTTCATTTTATAATTTTCACTTCCGGTGGACTGGGTGGTAGATACAAGATGAGGAAAGACTTTTTCCACCTCTTGTGCAATTAATCCCATTTTTCTTCGAGGCGAGAGATTTAAATCAGGATATTCATTTGTACGAAAATTATAAGACACTGGTCTCAAGCTCATGATATGCTGAGTGACATTTTCCAATTCAACAATATCCTCTTTCAACCTGATATCTGATGTTGCGGTTAATTCACCTGTAAAACCGATATCACCACCGACATGCAGGTCATACTGTGGTACAAAAACACCACTTATACCTACACGGCTTTCTTCATCAGCTACGATCGATGTGCCGCCACCACTAGTGATGATCATTCTTTCGAGGGCGGTTACATAGATATCACCTGGAGTGGGCCCACCAGTATCATCCAGATTGACCAAGTAGAGATCGCTATTGTTGTAATAGAGATAGGCTTTTTTTCCATCTTCTTCGTACCAGTCCAAGCTTTGGGCATCATCAAATCTTACAGAACCGTCAATATGTAATTTGGCCAATGGATTAGATACACCAATTCCAAAATTTCCGTCTTGATTCAAGGTAGCATGCAGATTTTGATCCATATAGAAGTTTATATCATCGTTGGCTGAAAGAGATAAATCTCCATCGTATGATCTTAAGGTGACCAGGTTACCTGAAGCCCACCATTTGGATTTGATACCAGCACCGAATTGGGCATTAGATTCCAGTAGTATTTCCGGCCCTCCATCCACGATGCGCAAGTCTTCGTCCGAAGAAAAAATTTCATCATTATTGACGACCGTCCATTGGGCCAACAACATCGTGTTAAAGAATAATCCACAGATACAGCATAGTACAGTTTTCATGAGTAAAATTTTTAAAATTCGTTATGTAATGTGGCGTTGTCCGAATGGATTGTGCTGCTATAATCGCACATTATCATTCGATCACCTGGTGCAAGATGAGCCTGAAAATCGCCACTTATTTCATCCCTGTGAGGTAGTTTGTGCAATCCTACCCGCAGCGGGTAGGCAAAACAATAGACTAGTATTTAGGATCACTGATTAAGTCCTACGACCTTTTCCAGCACTCTCTTGCGATCTGAGACACCTAATTTGCTGTAGATATTTTTAAGGTGAAATTTGACGGTATTCACGGATATATAGTGACTTTGGGCAATCTGAGCATTAGATTTTCTCTGGATAAGATCTCTCAGAATATCGTATTCTTTTTCCGTAAGTGGTGCCAAAATCAATTGATTGAAAGCATCGCGGTCAGGAAGGCTGATTTCATTATTTGCATTGGAGAGTAATGAACCGATTCGTTCTCTGAGGAGCGTAATTTGTTCTTTCAGCTCCAATTCGTTGATCTGTTTTTCTTTATGCTTGCGATAGAACCAGGTGAACAATAGCATTCCGACGAGTAATAATCCGATAAGAACGGCAATTAATTTATATCGCTGATTTTCGAATTCTATTTTTTGGTAGTCACTTTTTAATTGTAATACTTCGTATTCTTCTTCGATGTTCATCAGGTCATACATTGCTTTTAGGCTTGCTTCCGAGGCTTCGAGATTTGCGGTCTGGCGGTCTTCAAGAAACTGGATGTATTCATCACGAAAAGTGAGCTGCTGACGGGAATAGTTAAAGTCGGATTGTCGGTCGTTGATCAATGGGTAAAGTAGTGCTTTGTATTCAGACAAGTCTCTATCGGTCGCTATGCGCAGTGCTTGCATCAAATGTTCAAGTGAGACACTGCGATTAGTTGCTAACTTCCCCAATGCTATATAAGCCCTAATTTGCTCTCGAAAGAGACGCTTTTCAGTAACCTCAATTAACACATCTTCTAAGTAAGACAATGCGATTTCGCGTTGTCCCAATTGAAACTGCGCATACGACCGGTGAATCAGGGCGCGACTTTGCCGGGCGATATCATTCGTCCCCTTTACCAGGAGGTGGGCTTGATCAGCAGTGGAATAAGCCTTCTTATATTGTTCGGCAGCATTATAGACATCTGCAAGAGCCGATAATAACTCGGCATATTGCATCCGATGGCGTATCGTGTCAAAATAGTTCAGGCATGATTGATACATTTCGACTGCCAGTTCGTATTCTTTTTTCTTAAAATGGATATTGGCGAGGAAGCCGAGGT
>JABDLW010000841.1 GCA_013001805.1 Saprospiraceae bacterium
GTATTGCTCTGCTGATTGGTTATATTTTCCTGGGGACAGTCCAGTCAGCAGCATTACTGATGCAAAAGATGGATTTTGAGGGTGCAGAGAAAAGATTGAATCTGACTTTCAAACCAAGATGGTTGTACTCAGCTAATCGCGCTTATTTTTATATGATCAAGGGTGGTATTGCCATGCAAACCAAACGCTATCCGGAAGCGGAGGAACTGTTGAATAAAGCGCAGGATACCGGTCTTCCTTCAGATAACGAACGAGCAATGGTGTTATTACAATTGGCAAATTTGGCGGTCGTAAAAAATAATCTGAAGGGTGCTCAAAGTCTCATGCGGCAAGCAAAGCAACAAAAAGTGACCGAAGCTCAAATTAAGGAACAAATTGCTGAATTTGATAAAGCCTTAAAGAATCAGGGCGCCATGAAAACGATGCAACAAAGGCACCGTGGTGCAGTCATGCAACCCGGTGGCAAAAGGCGTAGGCCCAAGGGTAGATAGAAGACTCTGAGATACACTAGGTCTTAAACCCTCCATCCAAGGAATACTTACCTGGTCCCACTAAAAGCAGTACGGCGCAACAGCCTAAAAACATGATCGGTAGTTCTTTACGGCCAAAAGGGTCGTCCCAGTTGGCGTAAAAAATAATCACTAACATGGTTATAATGATGGGGATAGTTGCCCAGCGCACCTTCCAGCCGAAAATTAACATTAATGAACAGAAAACCTCAGCGAAAACAACTAAGCCGAGCGAGATTGGACTCCCCAATCCAAAAGGGTCAGCAAAATTTTCCATTCTTTCAGTGAACCGCATCAATTTAGGTACTCCATGGGTCATCAAGAGAATTCCAGTCTGCAACCTCAAGATGAGGATGCCTAAATCAGCATATTTCAAGTGCATCGAGTCTTTTTTGATTTGTGATATGTGTATGTCAATATATAAATAATATAATTAATATCTTAGATCCATTGATATAATGGAAGCCAAAAAGAATGTGATACCAATCTGGCAAAAAATGAGTTTCGTGATAGCTTTGTGATATTTTCTGCTGTAATTTGAATCATGAAGTCAATCTTAGCCATTGAAGATGATCCTTCTCTTCTGGAGTTGCTGAAAATTCATCTGTCTGATATTAATTGCCAGTTAGATACGGCCGAAGATGGTCTGGAAGGGTTGAAAAAGATCTTGGAAAATGAATATGATCTCATCATTTTAGATGTGATGTTGCCCTCTATCGATGGATTTGAATTATGCAAGCGAATTCGATCAGAGCGGATTCCTACTCCGGTATTAATGCTTACAGCCAAAAGTGAGGAAATCGATAAGATATTAGGACTTGAAATTGGAGCGGATGACTATGTTGTAAAACCATTTAGCATCAGAGAATTAATCGCTAGAGTCAAAGCCCTGCTGCGAAGGGTAAATATTAATGAGCATGCAGCAGAAAATCAACAATCAACAATTATTCAGCGAGGCAGTTTGGAGGTTAATGTGGAAAAACGGAAAGTAACCGTCGGAGATCGCCGGATCGACCTGAGCCCGAAAGAATTTGACTTACTTGTTTTGCTCGCTTCGAATCCGGGAGTAAGCTACAATCGCAACCGCCTTTTAAATCTGGTTTGGGGATATGATTTTGAAGGCTTTGCTCATACCGTCAATTCGCACATTAATAGATTAAGAGCTAAAATCGAGCCCAATATGACAGAGCCTACTTATATCCTCACTACCTGGGGAATTGGTTACCGATTTAATGAAGACTTTTAGTTAGTCATACACTCAATCATAGACAATGAAGAACAAATTATTCTGGAAAATATCCGCCGTATTTTTAATTATTCTGGTTGCGATCGCATCTGGCTTCATTTACATCACAGCATATACCTCCAGAACATACTTTGAAGAGGCAAATCAGAAGCTGAATGGCAGCATTGCCGAACAGACGGTAAAAGAGGTGAAGCCCCTGGTTGATGGTGTAGTAGACACTAACGCGATCCAGGATATCATGCACTCAATGATGGTTATCAATCCAAGTGTTGAAGTGTATTTATTAGACACTGTGGGCAATATCATAACCTATGTCGCACCTTATAAGAAAGTCAAGCTGAAGCAGGTGTCGCTTGAGCCGTTACATACATTTATTAGTGGAGAAAAGGGCAAGATAATCCGGGGTGATGATCCCCGTAATCCCGGACAATCAAAGGTCTTTTCGGCGGCTCCCATAAAAGACAAAGACATTCTCCAGGGGTATGTCTACGTAATTTTGGCCAGTGAAGAGCAGACTTCGGTGATGGCAACACTTTTTGGAAGTTACATCCTCTCCATTGGGGTTGAAACAATTTTAATCTCCCTGCTTGTAGCATTGATTTTAGGTGTATTGGCCTTCTTGTATCTCACCAGGAATCTGCATAAGATAATGTACACGGTAAAAAGATTTAAAGAAGGTGACTTAGCCGTCCGCGCCAATACCAATGGTGATTTTGCTGAATTAGGTGAAACATTCAATGAGATGGCAGATCAAATCGTGGATAATATTAACCAACTGAAGTCTGTGGAGAAATTACGAAGGGAACTAATTGCCAATGTATCTCATGATTTACGGACACCACTGGCGGTGATGAGTGGTTATATTGAGACTTTGATGATTAAAAAAGATCTTAATGAAAAAAGTCGCGACAAATATTTGAGGATCGTCCATGACAGCAACGAAAATCTATCAAAATTAATTGATCAATTGTTTGAATATTCAAAACTGGAGGCGCACGAAATTGTACCCCAAAAAGAGCCATTTCAAATTGCCGACCTAATTCAGGATATTCTTATGAAGTTTGATGTGATTGCCAGTCATAAAAATATAAAGATTGAAATGCTTTCACCGCAGAACTTACCCATGGTTTTTGCTGACATAGCACTGGTGGAACGAGCAATCAGCAACTTGCTGGATAACTCCATAAAGTACGGTAAAGAGAATGGGCATGTAATTATTAAATTGGAAGATTCTCCTTCGTCAGTTGCCATTAACATTACGGATGATGGTCCAGGCATCCCAGAACAGGAGCAATCTTATATATTTGAACGATACCGGAGAGGTGATCGCACCAAGACGGCTCGCAAAGGGGCAGGACTTGGATTGGCCATTGTCAAGAAAATTCTCGAAATTCATAATCAAAGCATACGTGTCCTTTCAGAGTCAGGTAACGGTGCCACCTTTATTTTTAATTTGCCGGCATATAAAACGGGATAGGCCGAACTGAAAGATTCCGGTAGGGCCGCGGTAAAACAGTCTCCATTTTATAGAGCTTCCAACCAGGTTTCCCCTTCAAATTGCTTTTGGCAAACAGTGTATTTGCTTATGTCACCTCACAGCCTTCGCAATTGCAAACGCCCGGCTTTGGTAATGAAGCTAAAAATTCCAGACAGAAATAATTAGATCGGGGATTTGGCAAGTACCTGATAATCAATTACTTTTAATATTTACGGTCAGGTGCAGGCCCCAGTAACAAATCTTAGCGTTTAAACATTGGTACCCTCTTTTTCATTATCTTGACATAAAAAGGTATTTATGGCTGAGAAAACATATACCAAAGAAAATCTCTCCGTGATCTGGAAACCAGGTCTGTGCATTCATTCTGCGAATTGTGTGCAGGGATTGCCCGCTGTATTTGATAATACGCGGAGACCATGGATTGATTTGGAACAAGGAGAAAAAGAAGCAATCATCACCCAGGTCGGTAAGTGTCCATCGGGAGCACTTTCCTATTCAATTGAAAACGAAAAAATCATGAATAATCCGGAGGAAAAGAAGGTAGTGCAGGTGACAGCTATTCCGAATGGACCTTTGCAAGTAAATACCACTTGCGAAATTCAACTACCAAATGGTGAAATTGTCTTAAAACCGGAGAAAAGCTTTTTCTGCCGCTGTGGTAATTCAACAAATAAGCCATTTTGCGATGGTTCTCATAAGAAAGCAGGATTTACCGGCTGATATTTTTCGTAGAAGATGGGAACCGAAAAAAATTGGAGATTATTATTCAGATCTCCCAGTCAACTGGAGATCTCACTATTAAAAGGCCATCTACATAAGCGGCATATCCCTGCTGTCGAAATCAATAAAAAAGATAGCATGTATGTGGTGTTTGGCGAGATTGATCTAATGGTACCAAAGGCAAATTTTGCTCAGGCGAGTGAAATCTTAATCGAATTTCGCAAGGAAATAGATGCAGCAAATCTTTCCTCTGAGCATGTTGATCCACAAGACAATTGAAAAAATGAAGCTGCATTTTAAGTCCAATAAAAGTATGATGTGGAATGAAACTTAATAAACTGACTACAGAGGAAAGCCGTGTGATAAAGCACAAAGGAACGGAGATCCCTTTTACCGGTAAATTCAATTTTCACGATGCCAAAGGACTTTATTTGTGTAAGCAGTGTGAATCGCCTTTATACACTTCTGAGCATAAATTTGTGTCGCACTGTGGATGGCCAAGTTTTGATGATGAAATTGCAGATGCGGTAAAGCGTATCCCCGATGCTGACGGTAGACGGGTTGAAATCGTCTGTGCTCAATGTGATGGTCACCTGGGGCATGTATTTGAAGGCGAATATCTTACTACAAAAAATGTAAGGCATTGTGTAAATTCTGTCTCCCTAAAGTTTCTTCCGGAGGATAAGCTGGGAGATCCGAATGCGTCGGCCGATATGGAGATTGGATAAAGTTTCTGCCGCTCCTTTTTGCTGCCCCTCCAAAACTTCAGGCAGCTAAACCCTCTTTCTCAAGAATCTTTCAACATCTGGTAATCGGGAAGAATAAGAATCGGCTTGAATTTTGATGACTAATTTACAACCCAGAGTCACCTCGCGAAATTTGCCTGATTTCTGATTCTGAGGATTATCCCGGTCTCATTGAAATAATTTACTAACATTTCATATGAAGATCTTTTTTTATACACTCCTGCTTTTCATGACAACGGCCCTAGAAATCCAAGCTCAGTGTCAAATTCCTAATGGTGACTTTGAGCAGTGGCAAGATGTCACCGGTACCATGTCCAATCAGTTGAATATACCTTTGAAGTACCCGGTTCTGGTACCGGCAGAATGGCTACCGGTCCAGCGACCCGAAGATCTCCTGATGAATGAGGATGTTGGGAGCCGGCTGAATCAGGATTCTTTGGATATTGACGTGTTTGCCGGACTTAAGAAGGTAGCTCCCGGAGCATTGGGCACCGCTTCCGCCCTGTTGTTAGGAGGAGATCAATATGGTTTTGTCTCTGACGTTGTTACTACTTTCGATTGCGATGCCCGTCCCGACCGTGTTACAGGATACTTCAAGTATCTAAGCGAGCTCGAACATGACAGTATAAACATACTGGTGCTGCTGCAATCAGGCTCTAATACAAGTCCGGAAGATGCTATTGGCATAGCCACATTTACCGCTTATGGTGGTCCCCCCGAATTCTTTAAATTTGAGGCAGATTTCATCTACTTTAATAGTCAGATTCCCGACCGTGCCATTGTGACGATCACAGCAGGACGGTACATTTCCTGGCCAGAAGATACTACGTACTACATTGTAGATGAAATAGCTTTCGAAGGAGGAAGTTCTACCGTGACGGTAAAGGAAGCCCAGACTTATGGTGCCTTCTTACTCTCACCCAATCCAGTATTTGGCACTACTTATTTACAATTCGATGGATCCAATCATTCCGTTTTGGAAATCTATAATAATATGGGAAATCTTGTATACAAATCGCAGACTTCCAGAAATCAGGAAATTGATTTGTCCATGATGCCCTCGGGCATGTACTTGGCCAGATTACAAAGCGAAGAGAGTAGCTATATTCAAAAAATAATGAAGCTGTGAAAGAGTGACATTGCACACCACATTACCAGGTATTGACTATAATGGGTGAGCATTAAAACTTTTACGTGTAATTTGGTAGATTAGATCTTAAGGGTACCTCTCTTCTTCTGAATGAGGAAAAATTTAATAAGATGCGAGCCAGATAAGATTGGAGGAAGAAAGATAGCCGTAGCTATCTGACTGACCTGTCTGCCACGGCGTTCCGTCGCCGAATCGGCTATGGTGCATAGGAGACCAGCCAGGCAGGCGATTACTAAAGAAAATTGTTTTTACCATGAATGGGGTTGATAGAGGTACCCTTAAATCTATTGTGACTTCAATAAGAACCAGATTGGGATCGATGTTTACACCTGAATGGTTGCCACCAAATAGCTTTCTCACTCCAAGCTATCGTGATTAAAGTTTATTTTTGCAGGGAATAGCGGTCCTTAGGGCTCGAAGCCGCAACCACTTTTTAAGCAAGTTATCCTTCGAAAATGCAATTGATAGTTAAATCATTCCTCGTCCTTTCTTTGGTCATTTACCACACTTTACTTGCCTTTTCTCAGGTCGAGGCAATACAGCGAGGTTCGGTTATTGAGGTGCGGATAAATGGTAAATACTTCACGACATATATTTCCTCGATGGAAGAAAAATACCCATTCTTTTTTCCGGTAAACGGACCTTCAGGAGCCAGTGTAACCTCCATGCGAAACGGTACCTATCCACATCATAGCTCACTCTTTTTTGGTTGTGACAAAGTCAATGGTGGAAATTATTGGCAAGAGGGGATTGAGAGGGGCCAGATCTTGGCGATCCAAACACATGTAAGGGAGACAGGTAAAGATAAAGTTGTTATCGAACAAGAGAATATTTGGCATCGTCCTGATGCAAAGGCACCTATTAAAGATTTCCGGACGATAACCATTTCTGCTCCTGAAGAAGGGATATATCAAATGGATTTCGTAATCGATCTCGAAATGTTGATGGATGTGTCCATCGAGCGAACGAATCATTCATTATTTAGCGTCCGGGTTGATCCGGATCTGGCTGTAATCAATGGAGGAGATATGACCAATGCCGAGGGTGATCTAAGCGAGGCGGGCACCTTTGGGAAGGCTTCGGCCTGGATGGATATATCAGGAGCCAGAGGAAATGATGCCGAAGGAATTGCGATCATGCAACACCCCGACAACCCCTGGTATCCTGCACCGTGGTTCACCAGGGATTATGGTTTCTTTTCCCCTACCCCCATGTACTGGCCGGAAAATCAGGAAGAGGGTACCCGGTTAAAAAAAGGAGATCAAATCAAACTAAAGTATCGCGTATTGATCCATTCGGGGGATCATCTCCAGGCAAAAATAGGTGAGAGATTTCAAGCATATTCTGCCAAGTAGTGGAGGTGACTTAAAAGTGGGCGCATAGCTGATTTTTCTCAAAGCCCGACATGCTGATCATAGATTATCTTAGTATGTTTAACCTATGGACTTAAAAGATCTCATACCTTATCAGCGGGCATTTGACCAATACCTTGAAACGGAATTAAAGAGGTTTGATGCCGCCGGTCCATTGTATTCTCCCATCAAATATATATTGTCGCTGCCCGGTAAAAGAATCCGTCCGATAATGACACTCATGTCGTATCATTTATTTGGAAATGACTTCATAACCGCACTACCCCAAGCTTTGACCGTCGAGACTTTTCACAATTTCACCTTAATGCACGATGATATCATGGATGCCGCACCTACCCGGAGAGGCCAACCAAGTGCACATATTAACTTTGGTTTGAATCCAGCCATATTGTCTGGAGACGCCATGCTTATTCTGGCTTATCAGTACTTGATCAGAGATTTGACACCGGCTCAATTATCAGCTGCAGTTCCTATGTTTTCCCAGGTTGCACTGGATATTTGTCAAGGGCAACAAGAGGATATGGATTTTGAATTCCAACAAGTTGTACCTATCGCATCTTATTTAGACATGATAAAAAAGAAAACGGCGATTTTACTGGGTCTTTCATTGAGCATGGGCGCTGTTGTCGCTGGCGCCAGTGAAGAATCAATTAAGTCATTGAATGATTGCGGTATTGCCGTCGGAATGGCTTTTCAGATCCATGATGATTACCTTGATGCCTTCGGCAATCCGAAGATGACTGGGAAACAAACGGGTGGAGATATTATTAATAATAAGAAGACCTTTTTGTGGTTGAAAGCATGTGCGTTAGGAGGTGTTCGGGTTCAGCAAGAATTAATCTCCTTGAATGAAACCCAAATTGACAATCCAAAGGCCAAAATCGATCGGGTGCTGGAAATTTATCGTTCATTAGATCTGGAAACACATTGTATTGCTCAGCAGCATCACTACACAACTCAAGCGATTGATGCCCTCAACCTGGTGGAGTCTACGGATGAGGCAAAACAGAGGATATTCGACTTGATCTCTCTCTTACTTGGTCGAAATCACTAATCACACCGCACGGCTCAGAGATAGATCTTACCATTCCACCATTCTTTTTCAATGACGGCCTTATTTTTTTCATAAAACTTCAGGGCTGGCCGGTTCCAGTCCAGAACCTGCCACTTTATCAGTGCACAATGAAGTTTTTTAGCGTGGTTGATCGTTGCATCAAAGAGCTTTTGTCCGATGCCAGACTGACGCAGATGCCGATCTACAACAAAATCTTCCAGGTACAACATCTTGCCTTTCCAGGTAGACCAGGTGATACAAAATATGCAAGTACCAGTTATCTTGCCGTCCTTATCCACGGCAACCAGTGCATCAAAAACATTATCCTGAAAAGCTTTTTGGTAATCGTCAATTGTGGCAGTCACCTGATCTGCCGCCAATTCGTACTCTGCCAGCTCGTGAACCAACCGCAAAATCCCTGGCAGATCCTTTGTTTTAGCTTTTCGAATCGTCATAAACTATTGTATCAGAATGATTGTCCGGACAAATCTCAATATCACTGAGAATCAAGGCTTACTGAAGTCCCAAAATTAATGATTAAGGGTTTGCAAACCACAAAATTAAGTCTATCTTTGCCCTCGCTTTTGAAGAAAGGGTCTTAAAGAGTAGGTTTGCAGACCCAAAAGTGCCGAATTTATTAGAAAAAACAAGGATATGCCGACAATTAATCAGCTTGTCAAAAAGGGTCGAAAAAGGGTCATTACCAAAAGTAAAACCCGGGCGTTGGAGGGAAGCCCCCAAAAAAGAGGAGTTTGTACGCGGGTTTACACGACTACTCCCAAGAAGCCTAACTCCGCTCTTCGAAAGGTTGCAAAGGTTCGCCTGACTAACGGAGTTGAGGTGATTGCCTACATACCTGGAGAAGGACATAACCTTCAAGAGCACTCCATTGTACTACTTAGAGGAGGTCGGGTAAAGGATTTACCCGGAGTCAGGTATACGATTGTACGTGGAGCCCTGGACACTGCCGGAGTGACCGACCGCCTTCAAAGCAGATCAAAATATGGTACAAAGCGACCAAAAAAATAAGAAGTATTTAGTTTTAAGATATGAGGAAACGTAAGCCAAAAGTTAGAATAATAGCGCCAGACCCCAGGTTTGGAGATCTAATGGTATCGAGGTTTGTCAATAATTTAATGTTGCGAGGCAAAAAAGGCTTGGCCTATAAAGTTTTTTACGATGCCATGGACATTGTTAAGGAGAAGAGTGGTGAGAATCCACATGAAATTTGGCAGGCTGCCATCAACAATGCTACACCTCAGGTGGAGGTGCGTAGTCGAAGAATCGGTGGGGCAACCTTCCAAATTCCTACGGAAATTCCCGCTAATAGGAAATTGTCGATTGGGATGAAATGGATTATACGTTTTGCTCGTGCCCGGAATGGTAAAGGCATAGCCGAAAAACTGGCTGCAGAATTGATGGCAGCGAGCAAGAATGAGGGTGCCGCTGTGAAACGGAAGGAAGATACTCATAGAATGGCAGAAGCTAACCGTGCTTTTGCTCATTTTAGGTCGTAATTTTTCATCATACAGATTAAGGTTTATTTATCAATGGCAGAATTAAAATATACAAGAAATATAGGGATCGCCGCTCACATCGATGCTGGTAAAACAACCACGACGGAGCGAATACTCTATTATACAGGTATAAGTCATAAAATAGGTGAGGTGCACGATGGTGCCGCAACTATGGATTGGATGGAGCAGGAGCAGGAGCGAGGTATCACTATTACTTCTGCCGCTACCAAGACTTCCTGGAATTGGAAAGATCAGCCCTACACTATTAATATTATAGACACTCCGGGACACGTTGATTTCACAGTAGAAGTAGAACGTTCACTGCGTGTTCTTGATGGTGTGGTAGCTCTGTTTTGTGCAGTTAGTGGTGTAGAACCACAGTCTGAGACCGTTTGGCGTCAGGCTGATCGCTATAAAGTGCCGAGAATTGGTTTTGTCAATAAAATGGACCGTTCCGGAGCTAATTTCTTCGAGGTTGTCACTCAGGTGAAAGAAATGTTAGGTGCTAATCCAGTGCCACTCCAAGTACCGATCGGAGCTGAGGAGAATTTCAGGGGTGTTGTTGATTTAATTACCAACGAAGCCCGGGTTTGGAATATGGATGACCAGGGAATGACTTATGAAATCATTGATATTCCTGCAGAACTGGTAGATATTGTTGCTGAATACCGGGAAAAATTGCTCGAATCCATTGCGGAATATGATGACAGTATCATGGAAAAATATTTCGATGATCCTGATTCAATCACACCGGAAGAAATCAGAGCTGGAATACGTGCAGCAGTGATTGATATGAAGATTATTCCAATGATGTGTGGTTCGGCATTCAAAAATAAAGGCGTCCAGGCTGTACTTGATGCAGTTTGCGCTTATATGCCCAGTCCTTCCGACGTGGATGCCGTGGAGGGAACAGATCCCCAAACGGATGAAATTATTAAAAGAAAGCCTGAGCCAACCGAACCCTTTGCTGCCCTGGCATTTAAAATAGCTACGGATCCCTATGTGGGTAGACTAGCATTCTTCCGTGTTTACTCCGGAACCCTGGATGCCGGTTCATATGTATTAAATACACGTTCCGATAAAAAAGAACGTATTTCCCGCTTGTACCAGATGCATTCAAATAAACAGAATGCAATTGATAAAGTGCAGGCAGGAGATATCGCGGCGGCAGTCGGTTTCAAAGATATCAAGACAGGCGACACATTATGTGACATTAATCACCCAATCGTCCTGGAAAGTATGACTTTCCCCGAACCTGTGATTGGTCTGGCCGTAGAACCAAAAACGCAAAAAGACCTGGAGAAATTAGGGATGGCACTTGCTAAGCTAGCTGAGGAAGATCCCACCTTTAGAGTGCGGTACGATGAGGAAACTAATCAGACGGTGATCAGTGGCATGGGCGAACTACACCTGGAGATCATCATTGACCGTCTCAAGCGAGAATTTAAAGTAGAGTGCAACCAGGGTGCACCTCAGGTAAATTATAAAGAAGCATTACAGAAGGCGCATTCTCACCGCGAACGGTTGAAAAAACAAACAGGTGGTTCAGGATTGTTTGCCGATATGGAATTCGAAATTGGTCCGGCGGATCCTGAGTTCCTGGAATCTGAAGAATTTAAGAGCGGAAAGAAAAAGCTTCAATTTGTAAATAATATTGTCGGAGGATCGATTCCCAAGGAATTTATGCCTTCGATTCAGAAAGGTTTTGAGGCCATGATGGACAATGGCGTGTTGGCTGGTTACGCTATCGATAGCATGAAAGTGAGAGTCTAT
This sequence comes from Saprospiraceae bacterium, assembly GCA_013001805.1. Taxonomy (GTDB): domain Bacteria; phylum Bacteroidota; class Bacteroidia; order Chitinophagales; family Saprospiraceae; genus JABDMH01. The sequence continues at coordinate 11,587 of JABDLW010000841.1, forward strand.
GATGGATCAACTCACGCGGTTGACTCCAAACCAATTGCATTTGAATTGTGCGCGAAAGAGGGTTTTAGAGCAGCAGTGCCCAAAACAAATCCAGTGTTGCTAGAGCCCATGATGAAATTGGAGGTCACTTCGCCAGATGAATATACCGGAGCGGTTATCGGCGATTTGAATCGCCGCCGGGGATTAATAAAAGGCCAGGAGGTGAAGAATAATGCGGTGATTATTAAAGCCGATGTGCCACTGGCAGAGATGTTTGGATATGTTACTCAACTACGGACAATCAGTTCGGGTCGGGCAGCGTCATCGATGGAATTCTCTCATTTTGCACCCACTCCAAGTGGTATTGCCACTGAAGTTATTGAGCGAGCCCGGGGTGAGGTAAAAGTTTAGAAATAGAATTATAAATAAATAATAGGTATGAATCAGAAAATCAGAATCAAACTCCGGTCTTATGACCATAATTTGGTCGATAAATCTACGGAGAAGATTGTGAAGACGGTACGCAGTAGTGGTGCTGTCGTGACTGGACCGATTCCGCTGCCCTCTGAGAAAAAGGTGTTTACCGTTTTACGGTCTCCACATGTCAACAAAAAATCTCGGGAGCAGTTCCAGTTGCGTACACACAAGCGGTTGATTGAGATTTATACACCTACTCAAAAGACTGTAGACGCACTATCCCGTCTTGAACTGCCGAGTGGTGTTGATATCCAGGTCAAACTGACCTAGATCTTCATGTTTTTTGATTCGTGATGCAATGTGCACAGGTACATTGCAGCATTTGTGGATTTGAAGCTAAAGCATTCATCACTATAAATTTTTTAGTAAAGTGAACGGAATAATTGGTAAGAAAATAGGTATGACCAGCATATTCGATGCTGCAGGTCGGAATGTAGCTTGTACAGTGGTTGAAGCTGGTCCTTGTGTGGTCACCCAGGTTAAATCACCTGATTCCGATGGCTACAGTGCCCTGCAGTTGGGATTTGGAGATGCACGTGCAAAAAATACGTCCAATCAAATGATAGGTCATTTTGATAAGGCCAACACCACTCCTAAGAAGAAAGTAGCGGAATTCAGAGACTTCGATATCGAAAAGGGCATAGGGGACACCATCACCATCGAGGAGGTATTCGCCGAAGGTGACCGGGTTCATGTTGTTGGTATTTCCAAAGGAAAGGGATTTCAAGGTGTGGTTAAACGACATGGTTTTGCTGGAGTCAATGATGCTACTCACGGTCAGCACAACCGGATGCGGGCACCGGGTTCGATTGGAGCTGGTTCGTATCCTTCCCGGGTCTGGAAGGGTATGCGAATGGCTGGCCAAATGGGTAATAGCCGAACCAAAACTAAAAACCTGCAGGTTCTGAAATTATTTCCGGAAAAAAATATTCTCTTGATAAAAGGAGCCATTCCAGGCCACAAAGGGTCTATGGTCATCATTGAAAAATAAGGGCAACTATGAAGCTAGATATTTTAAATATTGAAGGAAAAAGCACTGGCCGATCAGCTGAGTTATCAGATGATGTATTTGGTGTGGAGCCCAATGAGCACGCGGTTTACCTGGCTGTAAAACAGTACCATGCGAATCAACGCCAAGGTACTCATAGCTCTAAGGGACGGAGTGAGGTAGCCGGATCCAGGCGAAAGCTAAAAAAACAGAAGGGAACTGGAACCGCGAGGGCGGGAGATATCAAGAACCCGATCTACCGGGGAGGTGGTCGTCTTTTTGGCCCAAAACCCAGGGACTATAGTTTTAAACTAAACAAAAAACTTAAGGCCATAGCCAAAAAGTCGGCTCTTTCTTCCAAAGCCGCTGATGGAGGGATTATGGTGGTTGAAGATTTTACCTTTGACGCGCCTAAAACCAGCGAGTTTGCTTCCGTGCTACAAAAACTGGACCTGGCAAACAATAAGGTGCTATTTATCACAGCGGAGCGGGATCATACCTTGTACCTCAGTGGAAGAAATATTCCAAAAACCAAGATTATGGAAGCGAAGGACCTGAACACTTATGATGTCCTGAATGCAAAAAAAATAATTTTGGCAGAAAGCAGTATTGAAAAGATAAATCATTTGTTGACAACAGCAGAATAGTTAAGCCATGTCAAAAGCAATTTTAATAAAACCGATTATTTCCGAAAAAGCGGAGTCTTTAGCTGACAAGCAGCAGCAGTACACTTTTATGGTGGACAGGCAGGCCAATAAAATCGAAATTGGCAAGGCCGTGGCAAAGATGTATAACGTATCGGTCAAATCGGTAAATACACTGGTCATGCCAGGAAAAACAAAAAAAAGGTTTACCCGGGCAGGTGTACAAACCGGCCGAGTCTCTGCCTATAAGAAGGCGATTGTGACCCTCGGAGATGGGGAACAAATTGACTTTTTTGGAGACATCTAAATTTAGAAACTAGAAAAGCGTACAGTAATGGCACTAAAGAAATTTAAACCGGTAACTCCAGGCACCAGATTTAGAGTGGGAAATACCTTTGCGGAGGTAACCACTGACAAACCTGAGAAAAGTCTGCTTTCTTCCAAAAAGAGAAGTGGGGGCAGAAATAATGCCGGAAAAATGACCGTGAGAAATGTCGGTGGTGGTCATAAGAAGAGATACCGGGTCATCGATTTTAAACGAGATAAAGAGGGCATCCCCGGTACGGTCAAAACAATAGAATATGATCCGAATCGGTCGGCATATATCGCCTTAGTGTCCTATGTCGATGGAGAAAAAAGATACATCATCGCTCCCAATAAAATCAAAGTTGGTGACATTGTAAAGGCCGGCCGGGGAGTTACACCGGAAGTTGGCAATGCTATGTATTTGGATGAAGTACCCCTGGGAGCGGACATTCACGCCATTGAGCTTTCCCCGGGAAGGGGAGCAGCCTTGGCTAGAAGCGCAGGAACATCAGGTACGCTGGTGGGTAGAGAAGGGAAGTTTGTCGTAGTTAAATTGCCATCGGGAGAGGTGCGAAGGATCTTATCGACCTGTAAAGCCACCATTGGTAGCACTTCCAATCCGGATCATGGCCTTCAGGTCTTTGGTAAGGCTGGTCGAAAGCGGTGGACGGGAAAACGGCCAAGAGTTCGGGGTGTAGCCATGAATCCTGTTGATCACCCGATGGGAGGTGGTGAAGGTAAATCATCCGGTGGACACCCACGATCTCGCACTGGTGTAATGGCAAAAGGGGAGAAAACGAGGAATGTGAAGAAGGCATCCAGTAAACTGATTATTTCTAAGAGAAAAACTAAAAATAAATAGCGATGGCTAGATCAATTAAGAAGGGGCCGTATGTGCATTACTCCTTGATGGAGAAGGTAGAAAAAGTGAAAGGTAGCGGAAAGAAAACAGTAATCAAGACCTGGTCACGCTCCTCCATGATCATACCCGACATGGTAGGAGAGACGATTGCAGTGCATAATGGGAAAACCTTTGTACCGGTTTTTATTACAGAAAATATGGTGGGCCATAAACTTGGTGAGTTTTCACCAACCAGAAATTTCCGTGGTCATGCCGGTGCTCGAAAAAAATAGAATTTAAGAACAAAAATTAAAATCCAAAGTCTCATGGAAGCTGTGGCAAAACTTCGAAACTGTCCGATGTCGGCAAGAAAAATGCGGCTCGTGGCCGAGATCGTTCGAGGTAAAAAAGTAGATGATGCCCTCAATTTGTTGCGATACACAAAGAAAGAGGCAGCTGGATGGATGGAAAAAGTAATCGTTTCGGCGATTGCCAATTGGGAGTATAAACAAAACATGGCGGCCAACGCAGATGATCATGACTTGTTCATTAAGACAGTTCTGGTTGATGAAGCGGGTATGTTAAAACGCTTTCGACCAGCACCTCATGGTAGGGCTCATCGCATTCGTAAGAGATCGAATCATGTAACCCTGGTGGTTGAAAACAAGATTCCATTGGAAGTAGACTACGTATTAACAGACGAAGAAGAATAGTAACTCTTTAAAAAAAGATTATGGGTCAAAAAACAAATCCTATTGGCAATAGACTTGGTATCATCAAGGGATGGGATTCAAGCTGGTTTGGAGGTAAAGAATTTGCAGAAAAAGTTGTTGAAGACGAACGAATTCGAGAGTATCTGCAAGCACGTATTCAAAAAGGTGGAATCGCCAGGATGGTCATTGAGCGGACGTTGAAGCGTATCACTGTCACCATCCATACCAGCCGGCCAGGTATTATCATAGGCAAGGGAGGCACTGAGGTTGATCGCATCAAAGAGGAATTAAAGAAACTTACCGGCAAGGATGTGCAAATCAATATTGTCGAGATTAGAAAGCCGGAGCTAGATGCCACTATAGTGGGTGAATCAGTAGCTAAGCAGCTGGAAGCACGTATTAATTTTCGCCGCGCCACAAAAATGGCGATTCAAAGTACAATGCGAGCGGGGGCCGAAGGCATAAAAATTCGCATTAGCGGACGACTAAATGGTGCCGAGATGGCGAGATCAGAGGAATTTAAAGATGGACGGATACCCTTACATACTTTTAGAGCTGATATCGACTATGCACTGGTAGAAGCACAAACAGTATATGGCAAGATTGGGGTAAAAACCTGGATCTGCCGGGGCGAAGTTCTGGGCAAAAGGGATTTGTCTCCCAACGTTGGCACGGATGCCCGGGAATCGGGTAAAGGAGGCCACAAACGACAGTCAAGAAATATGAAGAATCGCTAGAGATTTGACCTGAAAGATCGTACCTTTGCCACACTTTTTTTGGAAAGGTCGATTTTACACCGGTTTTAGTAAAAAAATAGAACATGTTACAGCCAAAAAGGACAAAATATAGAAAGCAGCAAAAAGGTAGAATCAAGGGACTGTCGCATCGGGGTAGTACCATTTCCTTTGGCACTTTTGGCCTTAAATCACTTGATGCTGCCTTCATTACCAATCGTCAGATCGAGGCTGCAAGGATCGCCATGACCCGCTTTATGAAAAGAGAGGGAAACGTCTGGATACGAATTTTTCCGGACAAACCAATCACATCCAAACCACAGGAGGTGAGGATGGGTAAAGGTAAGGGTGCCCTAGACCACTATGTGGCTGTAGTCAGTCCAGGAAGAATTATGTTTGAAATAGATGGCGTGAATGAGGAGGTTGGAAAAGAAGCCTTGAGATTGGCAGCTCAGAAATTGCCCGTCTTAACCAAGTTTGTGAAGCGAAGGGATTATCAGGAGTAATTACAATTTAAACGGAAATAAATCGAGGCAAAATGCCAAGTAAAAAGTCACTGGAATTAAAAGAATTTACATTGGAGGATCTCCGAAGTGAATTGGCTGAGACACAAGCACAATATCAGAAAATGAAGTTTGATCACGCAACAAAGGGTTTGGAAAATCCTTTGGCTTTGCGGGAAGTAAGAAGAGATGTTGCAAGAATGAAATCTGAAATAAGAAACCGGGAGATTGTTTCGATGGACGAAAGTGCCCTGGCAAAAAGATCTAAAATTAGAGCAAGACGAGCTAAGCGCAAATAATTATCAATGAGCGAGAGAAATTTACGAAAAACCAGAGTTGGCATTGTGACCAGCAATAAAATGGAAAAATCTATTTCCGTATCAGTCGAGCGTAGGTTACCTCACCCGATTTACGGAAAGTATGTAAAGATGTCCAACAAATTTATGGCTCACGATGAAAAAAATGAGTGCGAGATTGGCGATGTAGTGCGGATCATGGAAACACGTCCACTTAGTAAAAATAAACGTTGGCGTCTGGTTGAAGTGATTGAAAAAGCGAAGTAATTAGTACCGGGTCCACAACTTATATAACGAGCAATGATACAGCAAGAATCAAGATTAAAAGTAGCAGATAACAGCGGAGCTAAAGAGGTGCTTTGCATAAGGGTACTAGGTGGGTCAAAGCGAAGATATGCTTCGATTGGAGATAAAATTGTCGTTTCGGTAAAGGAGGCTTCTCCGGGAGGTATCAAAAAAGGCACAGTTTCCAAGGCGGTGGTGGTACGTACCAAGAAAGAGATTAGAAGAAGAGATGGCTCCTACATTAGATTTGATGATAATGCTGTGGTGCTGTTGACTCCAGCTGATGAACCTAGGGGTACAAGGATTTTTGGACCAGTAGCCCGTGAATTACGTGAGAGGGATTACATGCGTATCATTTCCTTAGCGCCTGAAGTCCTATAAATTAGAAAATGACCAGCACCATGGCAAAAAAGACGGTAATGAAACTAAAAATTAAAAAGGGGGATAAAGTACGAGTGATCGCAGGAGCGTACAAAGGTACTGAAGGTGAAGTCCTGGAAATTCAAAGGGAAAAGAATCGTGCAATCGTAGAAAGCGTGAATCTTGCTAAGAAGCACGCAAAACCTACTAATGAACAGGCGGGAGGAATCAGGGAGATAAATAATCCGATCCACCTCTCTAATTTGATGCTCATCGATCCCAAGAGTGGTGTACCGACCAGGGTGGGTCGAAGATTGGAAAATGGCAAGCTGGTTAGATTTGCAAAAAACAGTGGTGAAACAATAAAATAATGGACTATCAACCAAGATTAAAGAAATACTATAGTGAAGAGTTGGTGCAGAAACTGATGGACCAGTTCTCATATAAGTCGATCATGGAAGTACCGAAACTGCTGAAAATCTGCATAAATCAAGGTGTGGGTCAAGCTACCCAAGATAAAAAATTGGTTGACCATGCATTGGAAGAAATGACATTGATAGCGGGTCAGAAAGCGGTACCAACCATTGCTCGCAAGTCTATCTCAAACTTCAAACTTCGCGAGGAAATGACCATTGGTGCGAGGGTCACTTTGCGCAAAGACCAAATGTATGAATTCTTGGAGAGGTTAATTACCGTTGCACTACCCCGGGTGCGTGATTTCAGGGGTATCAACGATAAGAGTTTCGATGGTCGGGGAAATTACTCAATGGGTATTACCGAGCAAATTATTTTCCCCGAAATTGATTTAGACAAGGTAAATAAGATCAGTGGGCTTGATGTTACTTTTGTGACCTCTGCAAAAACTGATGCGGAGGCCATGTTTCTTTTAAAAGAACTGGGCCTGCCATTTAAGAATCAAAATAATTAATTCGAAAGAATAAGGAGCTGAAATATTATGGCGAGAAAATCATTAATAGCCAGGGAAAAGAAAAGAGCAAAATTGGTGGCTAAGTACGCAGATTTGCGAAAAAAACTGAAGGAAGAGGGACGCTGGGAAGAACTGGATAAGTTGCCTAAAAATTCATCGGCAGTGAGACTACATAACCGCTGCCAACTTACCGGAAGGCCAAAAGGATACATAAGACATTTTGGATTATGCCGGTTGGCATTCCGAAAAATGGCTTTGGAAGGTAAAATACCAGGCATTACAAAAGCAAGCTGGTAATCTCAAAAAAGAAACAACTATGGCAGCAACAGATCCAATTTCAGACTATTTGACGCGAATTCGAAATGCTATGATGGCAGGTCATCGAATTGTAGATATTCCCAGCTCCAATTTAAAGAAGAGAATTACGGAAATTCTCTATGACCAGGGTTATATTTTGAAGTATAAATTTGAAGATGAGGGTGTACAGGGCCTGATTAGAATAGCATTGAAATATCAACCTGACAACCGAAGACCGGTCATTAGAAAAATGGCCAGAATTAGTAAACCCGGTTTGCGAAAGTTTGCGAAAGCTGATGAACTACCCCGTATTATCAATGGTTTGGGGATAGCGATTGTGTCAACGTCGAAAGGTGTCATGACTGATAAAGAGGCAAGGAGGAACAATGTCGGAGGCGAGGTACTTTGCTACGTATATTAATTTTTTTCGCTCGATTTATTTAATCATACCAACATGTCAAGGATAGGAAAATCAGTAATAGAGTTGCCCAAAGGTGTTTCCTTTGACATCTCTAAAGGAAATTTGGTAACCATAAAAGGTCCTAAAGGAGAATTGTCACAACAAATCGATCCTGATATTAAGGTCAAAGCGGAAGAGGATGGTATTACTTTGGCAAGACCAACAGAACAAAAAAGGCATAAATCCATGCACGGCCTTTACAATTCCTTATTAAGGAATATGGTGGAAGGTGTATCGAAAGGATTTGTCAAGGAGTTGGAGTTGGTTGGAGTAGGATATCGCGCTGCCAACGCAGGCAATCTCCTTGAATTGTCACTGGGTTTTTCGCATCCAATTATGTTTTATATACCTGACGAAATCAAGGTGGAAGCGGTAATGGAGAAAGGAAAAAACCCGATTATTAAACTTGAAGGCACCGACAATCAATTGTTGGGTCAAATTGCGGCGAAAATTCGAGCTTTCCGGAAGCCAGAGCCTTACAAAGGGAAAGGAGTACGGTTCGTTGGAGAGGAAATTAGGAGAAAGGCAGGTAAGACAGCTGCAAAATAATTTTTGAAAAGATAAGCTGAGATGGCAAATAAGAAAGAGCAAAGAAGAAGAACGATACGCTTTCGTATCCGAAATAAGATCTCAGGTACTGAGCAAAGACCCCGGTTGTCTGTCTATCGTTCAAACAAGGGTATATATTGTCAATTAATTGATGATATTCAGGGTCGTACGCTGGCCCAGGCAAATTCCCAGGAAAAAAATGTGGACACTAAGGTTAATAAATCCGAACAAGCCAAACAGGTGGGAAAATTGATTGCCGAACGGGGTAAAGCTTTAAATATTGAAAAGGTAATTTTCGACCGTGGTGGCTATTTATATCATGGCCGGGTAAAGGCATTGGCCGACGCAGCAAGGGAGTCAGGACTCAATTTCTAAAAAATAAACAATGGCAAGAGAACAAACACAGCGGGTCAAACCAGCTGATACCGAACTAAAGGAAAAATTGGTATCCCTTAACCGGGTTGCAAAGGTGACTAAGGGTGGTCGTACCTTCAGTTTTGCGGCAATTATGGTTGTGGGTGATGGCGAGGGTACCGTAGGTCACGG
>JABDLW010000844.1 GCA_013001805.1 Saprospiraceae bacterium
GTATGCGCCCCCGGCAACACAGCTACCCATCACCGCAGCAATCTGAGGAACTCCCATGGCAGACATTCTCGCATTGTTACGAAAAATGCGACCAAAATGTTCCTTATCAGGGAAGATCTCATCTTGCATCGGCAGGTAGACACCGGCACTGTCCACCAAATAAATGATGGGGATCCGGTTTTCCATTGCGATTTCCTGGGCGCGAAGGTTTTTCTTGCCTGCCATAGGAAACCAGGCTCCGGCCTTCACGGTAGCATCGTTTGCCACAACGATACATAAACGATCCTTTATATATCCCAACATTACAATCACTCCAGCCGCCGGGGCTCCACCGTGCTCTTCATACATTTTGTGGGCGGCAAGAGCACCTAGCTCAAAACTTGGTTTTTCCTTATCCAGAAGGTAATCAATGCGATCGCGAGCCGTCAATTTCCCTCGTGACCGGTGCTTTTCCATTCGCCTCGTGCCTCCCCCTAAATAAATGTCATCTAAATGACGCTGTAATTTGGATACAGCTAGCTTATTTACATCTTCATTGCGACCCCGATCAAGATCGATGTTAGTTTTGGCCATTATGGTTTATTAGATTCCTGGAGAATAAAGGTAAAGGTAATCCGGTGATTGACGCGTCCCTTGTTTTTTCTGTCTGAATATTTAACATAATATCAGTAAGAGTAAAGCGGGGCGGACCCAAAAGAGGATGTGAGTCTACCTGAAGTTGTCTGCTTTGGCTTCTTTCGGTGGCATCAAATCGTCTATATTTTCTACTCAAGGACGACCAACCTGTTCCGGTGAATTTCAATTTTCCCTTGCTGTTCCAATTTTTTTAAGAGCCGTGATATTGCTTCACGGGATACATTTAAATCCTGCGCAATTTCCTGATGTGATATGTTTTTCAAAATTGAGCCTCCAATCATTTTTCTCTCTTCCAGATAATCCCACAGCTTTTCGTCTAATTTGGCAAAAGCTAGTTTGTCAATGGTATCAATCATCGCAAAAATCCGCTGATCATACATGCCCATTACAAAATTACGCCAACTTGCATACTTGGCCATCCATTCATCAGCTGCCTGTAGCGGTATGGCGATGATCACACTGTCCTCCTCTACCACCGCCTTGATCTCACTGCGTTTTCGAATCATGCAGCAACTGAAGGAAGCAGCGCAGGTATTGCCTTCCGAAAGAAAATAAAGCAACACTTCCTTACCCTCATCATTTTCCCGGATAATTTTTATTAAGCCTTTCACTACCAGGGGCACAAATTGAATATAAGCACCATAATCAATTAGGATGTCTCCTTTCGAAACCTTCTTCACCGACGCCGTTCTTACTATGCTATCAATTAGAGACGGATCTTCCGCTATCTCTGGAAATAGATCTTTGATGTACTGTTCCATGCTGTAAAAATACAAAGGGCATTCTATTTATCTGACAACATTATAATTTCCAGTCAAAACTGTGGTGCCATCGACGATTCCATGATTCCAAGTACCGCGATCACAAAATCTGTATTTGGCTGATGATCAATCCAATGATTTGAGAAGTTAACGAACATTCCCCACACAAATCCCTATGAAAAGAATATTACTTTAATGACAATACAAGCCGCACAATCATCCTTCAATGTGACCATTGTCACAATACTATTTAGTATTAAGTTATACCTTGTTTACCCTATCTAACCAACAATAAATTGAGTATGGATACTGATCAAAACGGCTGGCAATCAACAGAAGCGGGACAAAGGATGATGGCTACTTTGGCAGAAGAACGAACCTTGTCGGCCGTAACCAGGATGTTGCAAAGAATGGAGGCCATAGAACAATCTTTGGAAAATCTGCATCAAGCAGTGCAACAGGCTCCACAGATGATATCGATTGCAACTGACGCAGTTGACGAAACGTATACCCGGGCCAAGGAAAATGGTGTGGATCTGGATCAAAGGGTTAACAATTTACTTAAGCTGGTAGATAAAATCAGTGATCCGGTAATTGCCGAACGGTTGGAAAGCACATTATCCTCCTTAAATCAAATGCCGGGCATGGCAGCTATGCTGGTTGATACCGTAGACGATGAAGTAGTAAACCTCAAGCAGAAAGGAATTTTAGTGGAAGATCGAATTACCGGTCTAGTAAAAATATTGGAAGTTTTAACTGAGCCAAGGTTGGTTGCGCAGCTCGAAGGAGTCATGGCAGCTATGTCAAAAATGCCGGATACAATTGCCATGGTCGCAGATATGGCTGATGATGGAATGAGGGAGTTAATCGACAGTGGTGTTGACCCGCAAGAACTCGGAGCCATAACAACCAAAATTATTCGGTCGCTCAGCAACACGGCGCAGAGCGACATTGAGTCGTCAGGAGGCATTTTCAAGATGCTGCGGAAATTTGCAGATCATGATCGCCAGAAGGCCCTGGGTTTTCTTTTGGACTTCCTTAAAAATCTCGGGAAAGAACTATAAGGGTACCTATAAATAAAACAAATTAATAATTACAATAAATAAGTAATGACACATCACGAAGTTTTAGTCATTGGTGGGGGCACTGCAGGTTTATCTGTAGCTGCAGCACTAAGAAATAGATCCGACGCTCCTCAGGTCACTATTATTGACCCCAGCGAAAAGCATTATTACCAGCCCATCTGGACTTTAGTGGGAGCCGGGGTGTTTCCCAAAGAGGTTTCAGAGAGAAATGAAGCCGATTACATCCCCGATGGTGCCAATTGGATTAAAGAAAAAGTTGCCACCTTCCAACCGGAAAATAACAGTATCACCCTAACTAATGGTGACCAACATACTTATGATATTCTCGTGGTAGCTGCGGGCATCCAAATTGATTGGGATAAAATTCCCGGCCTCAAAGATAATGTGGGCAAACCTGGAACTGGGATCTGTAGCAACTATTCTTACGAAACGGTAGACAGTACCTGGGAGAATATTCGTAATCTGAAAAAAGGAACTGCTATCTTCACGCACGTGTCCGGACCAGTAAAGTGTGGCGGAGCACCCATGAAGATCACATTTCTGGCTTCGGATTATTGGAGAAAGCATGGACTTGCCAACCAGGTCAAAGTGAAATTCATCAAAGCGGGTGGTGGTATTTTTGACGTGCCAAAATATGTGCAGTCGCTCAAAAATGTAGCCGAAAAATATAATCTCGATCAAACCTTTAACAGCGATCTAATCGCGCTTAATGCAGATGCTAAAGAAGCAACTTTTAAGAATCTAAAATCCGGTGAGGAATGGATTGAAAAATACGATATGATCCATGTCACACCTCCGCAAAGTTCACCGGATTTCATTAAGCAGAGTCCCATTGCCAACGATGCAGGTTGGGTGGAGGTAGATAAATACACTGCGCAACATATCAAATATCCCAATATTTTCAGCCTGGGTGATTGTAGTAGTTTGCCAACATCTAAGACAGGTGCGGCTATTCGAAAACAGGTGCCGGTAGTTGTGGAAAATCTTATGTCGTATCAAAAAGGCAATCCAATAAAAAAGACTTACGATGGATATACATCATGCCCGGTTGTGACGGGCTACGGAAGTCTGATTCTCGCAGAATTTGACTACGATAAAAATCCAGCTGAAAGTTTCCCTTTTGATCAATCTAAGGAGCGCTACAGTATGTATGCCCTCAAGGCATATGGTCTGCCGCGACTCTATTGGCACGGAATGCTCAGAGGACGCGAATTCTAAAAATTGTAGCATAATGAAATTTAATATTGATCAAGATCTCTATCAGGAGATAGCCCATGAGATTTCAAGCGAGCAAAGTCCAGTTGGAATCGACGCTAAGAAAACGCATGTGATCATCCTTCAGAAATTAATCGCTATTGAACAAAGATTAAGTAATATTGAATCTGCCCTCAATAGCGATAAATAATTTCATGAGAGTCAGGAATGGAGGCTGTCAGTCTACACGGCAATAAAGAGAGAAATCCCACATCAAATAGGGTGTGAACGATCTCCCGCAGAGAGGTTCATAAGAAAAAGGTTTTAAAAAGCTATTGATTTTGTGCCTCGACTAAGTACGGATTGATTTCAAAGCCAGCAAGATCTGAAGTTAGGAAGGGGGAACATCCAATTTAGATTCCCCCTTTTCTAATATTTAGGCTACCCTTACTCAATTAGGCATTTTCCTTGACCGGACAGGTCGATATACCGACGAGACTATACAATGGGCACGAACTAATTAGTGAGGTGAGTACAAATATTCCTCCCAAAACTAAAAGAACGATCCCCAAAGTACCCGTCACTATTCCATTGAAATAGAGATAAGCAAAAACGGCGGCTAAAATCAGTCGAATGGTTCGATCAACGTTTGACATATTCTTTTTCATCTGAAGTAATTTTTTTAACTAAATGATTTAATGAGAAAAGCAATGACCACTGCGATGGTCAGGCACAACACACAGACAATGGTTAACCTGATCCAAAGTGGTTTATCTTTCATTCATTAAAATTAGTACAAGCCAATGTAAAAGAAAGTGACATTAGTCACATAGCTGCAAATACTTCATCATATTGATGACCATAATTATGTATTTAGATTAGCTACCTCCTCCATTAAATGAATTAAGGAGGGTTATCCGTTCCCGGTGTAACGCTACTGAACCCTCTTTCTCAAATCGTTTTAAAAGTCGGGAGACCACTTCTCTGGAAGTATTAATCTCCTTTGCGATTTGCTGATGTGAAAGACATAATTCTCTCTTACCCAGCAAAGTTGCCTTTGCCACCAGGTATTTATTTAACCGGTAATCTACCTGATGAAATGTCAAGTCCTCTACCAAATCAATCATTTCATCGAATCTATGCGCGAACATTGTCACAACGAAGTCATTCCAACTGGGATAGAGTACACGGTAGCTAAGCATAGATCGCAAGGGGATTAAGAGCAGTTTTACATCCGTCTGAGCACTGGCACGGATCATGCTGACTCCGCGTCTTATTGCTGAAGATAATGTCATGGCACACGATTCCCCAGGCCTGATATAGTATAAAAGAATTTCCTTTCCCTGCGGGTCGATACGAGTCACTTTCACCACGCCTTCAAGTACCAGGGGAATAGACGAAATCAGTTGATTCAAATCTAAAATTACACTTCCAGCCACTGTTTGCATTAGATCACTTTCTTCCAGAATGGCCTGACGTAATGATGCCTGGGAAATATTAGGAAATGCTTTTTCGAATTGCTGGGAAAGTTCTACCATAACTTTTACTTAATCTGAAATAAGGGTACCTCTATTTACTCCTGAATGAGACTGAGGATGAGAGATTTTGAATTCAGACAAGGCGAAGCGAATGCACATAGCCGGAGCTACGTAATTGAGCTTCAACGATGTATGAATTTAAAAGGTCCATCCAGACCCCCACTTTTCGGAAACGTTCAGGCCATGAACAGGGTAATTAGGTACGCATAAGTTAAAACCACTTTTTGGCAATTTTTGTGACAAGCATCACAAACAAGGATAATTTAGATTTGCATCGGGCTGATTTTCCAGATCAAAACACGATGAATCGCTATATGATTACCAATCATTATCAGAAACAGGCTAAATAGCAATCCAGAATAAATGAAAAATTGATTGCTTAACAGATCTTTACCATCTTAGCACATCCTTCTTGCATTAGTTAAAAGTGGCATTCTGAGCATTTGCATATGAATAGATTAGGTTTGACAGCTGTCGAGGTAAAGGCTGCGCGATCTCAATATGGATCCAACACCTTACAGAAAGATCCGCATAATCGTTTTCTGAGTCTGCTGATCGAGATCATATCAGAACCCATGTTTTTGCTGCTTACGATAGCAACCGTCATCTATTTTCTTTTGGGTGAGACAACCGAAGGCTTTATGCTGGTGATAGCCATATTCTTTGTTACAGGAATTTCGATTTATCAAAGCGTGCGGAGCAGGAACGCAACGAAGGCCTTGGAACAAATTAGTCAGTTAAAAGTAAAAGTGTACCGGGATGGCAAACTTATCGAGATAAATAAGTCAAATCTTGTTGTTGGCGATCATATGATCCTGGAGGAGGGAGATGTCATTACTGCTGATGCTACCATTTTAGATTCTTTTGATTTTAGTGTTAATGAATCTATTCTGACAGGTGAATCCTTTGCGGTGGCTAAGCCCAGTGGCATGATCTACAACGGCACCATGGTTGTAAGCGGATCGGCATCTGCCAGAGTAGTAAGTGTAGGCAGTTCCACTGAACTGGGAAAGCTTGACCTCTCCATGCAGAAGATTAAAAACGGCAAGACTCTGCTCCAGAAACAGATTGACAACTTTGTAAAGGGGATGACGCTTTTTGGCACTATGGCTTTTGTCGTGGTCTGGTTTTTAAATTACATAACCAGTGGTGATGTTCTGGAAAGCCTGCTCCGCGGACTGACACTAGCTATGAGTGCGCTGCCGGAGGAAATACCTGTTGCCTTTAGCACCTTTTTGGCACTCGGGGCTTGGAGGCTGATCCGTAAAAATGTCCTTACCAAGCAACCTCAAACCGTGGAAAGCCTGGGTGCAGCAAGTGTCATATGTCTGGATAAGACCGGGACGATTACTGAAAATACCATGGTATTTGAGCGAATCTATAATCATGCGACGTCTGCGTCCCAATCTATTTCCGGTTGTAATGATCCGGGATGTCAACAGGTACTGCAGGATGCCATGTTGTCAAGCGAAATTACTCCATTTGACCCTATGGAAATTGCAATCCACAAAGCATATAAGCAGTATGCCCAACAGGACATTACTCCGGGGGCAAAAATGTTGCATGAATATCCGCTTTCCGGGACTCCACCAATCATGACCCACGTTTTTGAAACTGACGATGGAATTAAAGTTGCTGCCAAAGGTGGTTGGGAACATATCACCAGGGTATGCCGGCTCGATGCACCGGAAATCGCCCGTATCAAAATAGAGGCAGATGCCATGGCAAAATTGGGTATGCGCGTCCTGGGCACGGCCCATGCCAGTTACCCCCGGTCGAAGGAATTTCCGGAGAATCAAGATGATTTTGGCTGGAATTTCAGTGGTTTGATTGCACTTTCAGATCCACCAAAAAAGAATATTTCTCAGGTTATATCTCAATTTTACGATGCTGGAGTAAGTGTCAAAATGATCACCGGCGACTACCCGGATACGGCGATCGCTATAGCGCAGCAAAGTGGCTTTAAGAACACATCCGCTCACCTTACTGGTTCCGAGGTCATGCAAATGAGCGATGAGCAACTACAATTGAAGATTGATGAGATTGATGTGTTCGCAAGAATGTTTCCCGAAGCAAAACTACGCATCATTAAAGCTTATAAAAAGCAAGGCCAGGTTGTGGCGATGACAGGAGATGGAGTCAACGATGCCCCGGCCCTGAAAGCAGCCGATATTGGCATTGCCATGGGCCAACGTGGAACGGGCATCGCCAGGGAAGCCGCTAAAATGATACTGACTGATGATAATCTGCAGAATATGGTGCAAGCAATCGAAACCGGAAGAAGGATTTATCATAATCTTAAAAAAGCATTTCGGTATATCATCACCATCCATATACCGATTATCCTGGTGGTAACCCTTCCTCTTCTCCTGGGTTGGAAATTTCCCAATATTTTTACACCTATCCATGTGATTTTTCTCGAGCTAATTATGGGGCCTACCTGCTCGATCATTTATGAAAATGAACCCATCGAAAAGGGATTGATCATGGAAGGTCCCAGAAAGACAACTGAATCGCTTTTTTCCTGGCGTGAGCTTTGGGTCAGTGTTTTACAGGGCCTCATCATCAGTACGGGAGTACTGTTTACTTACCAATTTTTTGTCTATCAAAACGCTGATGAAACCAGTGTGCGCACATTGACTTTTACCACGCTAATATTTTCCAATATATTCTTAACGCTGGTAAATCGGTCATTTACAAAATCAATTTTCGAGACTATTCGTTATAAAAACAAGCTGATCCCATTGATACTTCTGATCACTCTCTTAATATGGTTGACAACGGTAAAAATTCCTTTTGTCCAAAAACTGTTTCGCTTTAGTGATATTGGTAACATAGAAATTCTTTTTTGCGCTTTGACCGCAGCAATCTGTGTATTCTGGATCGAAATAAGTAAAGCCAGTAGACGAAGGCTGAAACCTTAGAGCTACTTTCCAACTTCATTGAAAATCATTGAACCACTATCTATGGTGTCGTATGATGAAGTGCTGGTATAAAAATTAAGATGGGATCTATTGGCGAATTTCAACATTGGATCAACAATCTTTTCTCAGCCTTCTTTTTCAAACCTGCCCGTCTTTTTACCAATATTTATTTTAAATACGATAGATTTCATGTCAGCCGGATTAAACTTTTCCTGGCTAAATTCATGTATCGGTTTGCTGGTTTCGCTAGTCATCAATGGGGACAATTTTTTAGTAAATATATCCATGGCCATGACTGCTTCTTTACCCTTGAGTTCCTCATAGCGGCCCCAGACTACCACACTTTGCCAACTGCGCATATTTTGCATTTGATCAATTTGAAAACAAACTCGCGGATTACTTCGCATCATATTGATTTTCTTCCCGGGAGCTGAATGTCCAATAATTGCAGCACCATCATAAACATAAGTGATCGGCACGACATATGTCTCATTCATATCGTGGCACCCAAGTCTTCCGATAACATTGTTTGCCAAAACTTTATCAATTTGTACCCCTGACAATTCACCCAACATGATTATTCCTTTTGTAAGAAAGTAAGCAAATTGACTCGCCCCTGCATATGAGATTCCTCACATCGTTGAGTGAGGATGATCATACTTAACTCAAGTGTTTTGGACGATCTTGGAATCACTATCTTTAGTGGATTATGATGATCTTGGTTCCGACAGATTTTAGTCCCCAGGCACAAATTGCTCTGGATTTCGCTTGTGAAATTGCTCTTCAATCAGAGGCAGAATTGCTTTTATACCACTGTGTGGAAAATCTTCCTCAAGGCTGGACAGAATGGCCTGATCGTGAAAAAGACAAAGATCCGGCACAACGGAAAATTATGCAGGAAGTAGGCGAAAAGATGCAAAAAATAAGTGTGAAAGCTAGCAATCGGGGTATCCGGAACCAGACCCTGATTTCCACTGGTGATTTTTTTAAGAGCTTAAGCGAAGTGATGGAAAAGCATCCCATCGATCTGACTATAATGGGGACGCATGGCATATCTGGAAAGCAGGAATATTTCATAGGTTCAAATACTCAAAAAGTAATCCGTAGAGTGCATGGCAATATTCTGGTAGTTAAGGAACATGTTGATAAAATCAGCTTTAAAAAAGTACTATTCGCTTCGGACCTGGGTCAGGAAGAAAAACAAGCATTTCATGCTTTCTTATTATTTCTCCGCTTTTTTGACACAGAAGAGATTCACATTCTCACCATTGACACCCCCGGATTTTTTTCTCAACCCAGAGTTCTGGTCGCCGAACTGCAAAAGGAATTCAGTCAAATGGCAGCTGGTTACGATTGCACCACCCATTTTATCAGGAATTTTACAATTGAGGGTGGCATTAGAAAATTTAGCGAGGATCTTGGGGTTGATTTAATTGGAATTTCCAACTATCAAAAACATCCCATCAAACGCATTTTTAGTGGAAGCAATGTAGAAATGCTCGCTAATCATGCGGCCACACCAGTGCTTAGTCTGGATAATCCGGGAAATTGAACACAGACATTTTCTGGATGTAAAATCACATCTTAATCGACCATTAAGAATTCAAAATGCCGAGGTGCAAAATACGACTTCCGGATTGTGCCACCGGATGTGTGCTTTTCCCAACAACGACACCATCTTCCTTGGCTCGGTATTCCTTAATGACCTCACCAAAAATATTTCGCAGGGAAGCAATAACCTGGTTTTTCTTAACTAATTGAGTCACATCGGGATGAACTTCCAGGAAACCACCTTCATCAG
>JABDLW010000858.1 GCA_013001805.1 Saprospiraceae bacterium
GAGTTCAACACCGGTGTTGGTTATGTTTGCCGCGTTGGTTAAAACATCTTCAAATCCCGATGATCCAGCCAGTGGTTGCCAAACCAACGCATTATCTGTTTTATGATGATATACATCAAAATCCAGGAGGAATCGATTGTTGCAAAACCCAAGATGCAAGCCCCCATTTAATTGGTTTGTTCGTTCTGCGTCGAGAGCATTGTTGCCGATACGACTTAAGCTTATGCCATTTATTGTGCCGCCGTTTAATGCCGGATTAAATTCATTTAAAACCGTGTAACTGCTGTAAGGGGCAATAGATTGATTTCCCGTTTCACCGTAACTGGCGCGAAATGCCAACTTATTAATAAAATGACTATTCTTTACAAACGATGTAGTACTAAGATCCCAGTGGGTAGAAACAGCAGGAAAAACTGAATGAGCGCCGGAAAAAAAAGACGATGCATCGGAGCGCAATGAAAGAGTCAATGCATAGCGGTTTGCATATTTATAGTCGATTGTTCCCAAATAAGATTGCATACCCCATTCACTTAAATCTGATTGCAAATTCTTGTCCTGACCGACAGTAAGACTGTAAAATCGAAGGGACTCATTATCAAAACCTACAGACTGTCCAGCCAAAAATTCCTGTCTATATCCTTCAGTACTAAATCCAACCCGGGCGATAACCTGATGTTGCGCCACGAAATTATGTGTATAAGCGATCTTATACTCATTGATAAATTGTAACGACTGGGTCTTAGCGGCTGTGCCGATGGCATCTGCAGCAGATCCGAAAAACAATTGCCCGGGCACAAAAGTAAATTGATCATTGAAGATGGCATTTAAACCGATCGTAGTCTGCATGCTCAACTTTTCAGTCGCTGCATAATTCAAACTCACATAATTGGATAACTGATTAAACGATAGTTTACTGTCTGTAATTCCTCCCAATAGCCTGGGATTGGCTTGGGCAAAATGACTTTGTAACAGCGAAAGTGGTTTTCCATCTTCCGCCACTTTCACATTGTGGTTGTTGACCGACTGATCCGGATTTACCAGTGGCAACAGCGGATTAAATAACATGGAACCACTGATCACATCTTGACTTTGATTATCGGCAGATGAAGCAGATGGGATGGTATTAGACTCGACCCGGGCGAAATTAAATGAATTTTGCACGGTAAATCGATCATTTACCTGTGCGTCGATGTTGGCATGAATGCTGTAACGCTGTAAATCGGATCCTATGGCCAGGCCATTTTGATTTAAATATTGACCACTTAAGAGAAACGAAACTTTATCACCACCACCGGTTATACCTAAATGGTAATGCTGGGACCAGGCCTGCTCCCGGCGAATCGCCTCTTGCCAATCCGTCCCGGCTCCAAATACATCCGGATTTGAATATAATGCTGGCAATCCCGCATTTAATTGTGCCTCATTTAGAAATGAGGCATATTGCCGTGCATTTGCCAGTTTATATTCTCCAATAGGCTGTTGCAAACCTCCGGATATTTTGAGCTCAATACCCGATTGTGATTTTTCCGCCCGCTTCGTACGAATAATGATAACTCCATTGCTGCCCCTGGCTCCATAAAGGGCCGTAGCTGCTGCATCCTTTAGGACAGTAATCGAAGCAATATCATTGGGATTCAGGAAACTAAGTGCACCGAGAGCGGGGCCAAATGTCGTGGCAAATGAGGGCTGCCTTACACTTTGATAGATCGGAATGCCATCAATGATATAAAGCGGTTGGCTGCCTGCACCAATCGTGTGCGCACCTCTGATTTGCAAAGACATACTTCCTCCCGGTTGTCCCGAATTTTCGATGGCAACCAGGCCCGCCACGCTACCCTGTAAAAATTGTTCGGTGTAATTAACCTGACGCATTGAGACATTGGCTTTACCAGCTGCAGCATTCGAATAAGTGGAATCTCGAAAATTTCCCCGGTCGTATGTAGTGTGCTCATCCCAAACCATGGTATCCACCACTGAATCTTGCTCCTGAGCCAGGATTAAATTCCAAAAACCCAGGCAAAAGATCGGGACCAGCCAGTAGTTTTTTAAGTATGGAGTAACAATAGGTCGCATTTAGTAGCCGGGATTTTGTGATAAATTAGGATTGATATCCCGCTCGCGTTGGGGTATGCCAAAGAGAACATACTTACTTTCGTCTACCGTAACTCCTGGTTTTGCTGCCTCCACTCTGGATTTAAGCCGGTTCTGTCTCACCAGTTCAAACCACCGGTGTCCTTCCCAGACCAATTCACGTCTGCGTTCCAACCATACGGCTTCACGAAAAGCTTGCATGTTTAAATCCGATAATTCGGGTAATACCTGGCGTTCCACTCCTTCGGCAAAACGTGCCCGGCGCCGTACCCGGTTTAGTGCTTCATATGCTTCAGCCGTCGGACCATTAGCGACTTCATTGGCAGCTTCAGCGTACATCAACAATATATCTGCATAGCGTAAATTAAAGAAGTCGCTGCCACTGCTGCTGGCCGATGGTTCAGCTTTCTGATCCCAGTATTTAAATATATGTGGTGTAAAATTTATTACCGTTCCGTCCGACTCAGTAAAAGAGGTAGCGAAGGTCACTTCCCTTCTGCGGTCCATGGGATCAAAAGCTGCGTAGACATCAGCCGTTGGTACTTCCCAGGAATTAGAATTGCGATTTAGTGCCAAAGGTAAGGTGCGTACATTAAATTGACTGGTCTCCCATATGGCATTGTTATTAAAAGTAAAGTTGATAGAAAATACGACTTCACGACTATTGGAATTTGCAATTTTAAAAATGTCGGCATAATCATCAAGGAGTTGGTAGTTGCCTGATGCCATTACTTTTTCGGCATGCTGCATGGCGGCTGGCCATTCTTTACGTGTCAGAAATACTTTAGCCAGGTATCCGGAAGCGGCTCCCGTAGTCGCCCTGCCTAAGTCGGCACCGGTATAAGAAACCGGCAATCGCGTTTCCGCCGCTTGCAGATCCGTGATGACCTGCGCATACACTTCTTCAGCGCCAGTTCGCTCAGCAGTGAGAATACTTAGGTCTTCTGTCGGCAATAATCTCAGTGGTACATCACCGAACATTCGGACCAGGTCAAAATACATCATTCCCCGGATAAAAAAGACTTCACCCATGAGACGATTTTTCAGTCCCTCGTCCATGTCAATATCCGGGATATTTTTAATGGCAATATTGGCTAAATTAATCGTCTTATAAGTGTCTTCCCATACATCCTGGACCATCAGATTACTGGCATCATGCCTGAATTCATCCAGCTGAACGGTATTCGGATCCGACCTGCCGGCTTCACCTTCATCGGAAGCCAGGGCTTGAATGACCCAAAAATTGTTAAAATAAACTCCACCGAAATCACTGTTAGACGTACCACTGCCTAAATGGTCATAAGCAGCATTTACTGCCAATAGCGCATCGCTGGCGGTGGTATAAAACACCTTATTGGTTAGCAAGGATTTAGGAGTTTCTTCCAAGGCTTTCTCACAGCGAAGACTGATAAAAACTACAGCAAGAAAGAGGTAAAAAGGACCTCTTCCAAGAATGCTCATTGTATTTTTTCTCTGTAACATTTCCACTATTAAAAACCTATGTTTACTCCCAGGATGAACGACCTCGTGCTGGGATATCCACCTAAATCCGCTCCCATATTTACCGCCGATTGCCCGAAATGACTTACTTCGGGATCAAATCCACTGTAATTTGTCAACGTATATAAATTTTTACCGGTTAAATATATTTTGGCATTGGCCAACCGTAGTTTATCTAAGAGTTTGCTACTCAATTGGTAGCCAAGGGTGACGGTTTTAAGTCGCAGATAAGACCCATCTTCCACCTCCGCATCAGAAATAAAAGTGCGTGACAATCCCGGGTCGGCATTTACTTTAGGATACCTGTCGGTCGGGTTTTGTGGTGTCCATCGATTAGCAAAATATTCCAGCGTAATACTACTGGTGCCATTCTGTCTTTCAATCAGAAATTTATTGAAATTGACAATTTCATTGCCCGAAACACCCTGAATAAAAACATTAAGATCAAATCCTTTAAATGAAAAAGTATTATTCACTCCAAAACTAAAATCAGGCTGAGCGCTTCCAATAAAAGTCCGGTCGTCTCCATTAATGAGACCATCTCCATTCTGATCAATAAATTTCCGGTCACCAGGTTGAAAAGGTGGGGCAGAAGCAAAATTGGCTACACCTTCTACATCCTCTCCAATTTGGACTATTCCATCGGTTTCCAATCCAAAAAAACGGCCTACCGCTTCGCCTTCTTTCAAGAGCGCCCAGCTATCGATTCCTAGAAGGCCGGCATTATTCGGTATTTCATCGCGACCCGCGAGGTTGGTAATGGTATTTTTATTCCAGGCTATATTAAAATCAGTATCCCATAGAAAAGTGCCGGAAAAATTATGGCTGGTGATCGACAACTCAAGCCCTTCATTTTTTAAGTCCCCTACATTACTAAATACACTGCTAAATCCGGAATAAAGAGGAACATCGGTAGATAAGAGGAGGTCATAAGTATTTTTTAGGTAATAATCGGCGGTAGCGGAAATCCGACCATCTACCGACGAAATATCGAGACCAATGTTTAATTGCTCGGTCGACTCCCAGCGAAGGTCACTATTCGGAAAAATAAATGGTTCGAAGCCAATGGTAAGCACATCATTAAATGCCAGATCTACCGGTATTAATAGTGCCTGCGATAAATAGGGACCGATAGATTCATTGCCTATGACTCCATACCCCAAACGCAATTTTAAAAAATCGAAAACAGTAGAATTCTGGATAAAATCTTCTTCAGAAATTACCCATCCCAAAGAAGCCGAGGGGAAAAAGCCCCATTTATTATTCGCCCCAAATTTCGACGATCCATCAGACCGTCCGGTCACTGTTAATAAATAGCGATCATTAAAGGAATAATTTAACCGCGCCAGGCCGGACAGGAAAGTGAAATCTGAAAAACTCGTATTAAGACTGGCTCCCCGGGTGATTGCATAATTATTAAATCCCAATTGATCATTGGTAATATCAATTGCCTGCACATCCAGAGACGAGATCTTAGCCTGCTGGGCGGAGACACCCACTACACCGGTTATTTTGTGTTTATTAAAAGTTTTTTGGTAATTCAGCGTATTCTCATTCAAAAGGGTTGTGCTGGTCACCGCTCCGGAAGTAGCAAATGATTCTCCCCCGGAGCGACTGGCTCGGGGAGTAAATTGGTCTCCTCTGCTGGAAGAAAAATCCACGCCTACGCTCACCTTAAAATCGAGATCAGCGGTGATCTGATAGGTAGCGGTGAGATTGTTGATAATCCGGCTTGTCTTTAACTCGCTGGGAGACTGCAACAATTTCAATAAGGGATTTGCAAATGTATTTAGCACCTTTTCCGGTATCGCATTGCCCTGTTCATCTATCTGGCTACCGTCAATTAATTCTCCATTACCATCCACCTGAAAATTCTTTTGTACGAGGTTTCCATTGCGACGCACTGGCACCAGCGGACTAAATCCCAGTGCCGCTGTTAACGTACCACCGTCAAAGGCTGCATTATCATCGGTGGCGACCCGGTCACTATCGGTATAACTAAACATCAGGTTATTGCTGATTTTTAGTTTGGGTGAAATCTGACCATCGAGGTTCGCCCGAAAATTGTAACGGTCAAAACTTGACCCTACAATAATGCCATCCTGCTGATAATATCCACCGGAAATGGCGTATTGGATTTGCTCGCTGCCTCCCTTAAAGGAAAGTTCATAATTGGACATGGGTGCCCTACGAAAAACTTCATCTTGCCAGTTTGTTCCCTCTCCAAAAGCGGATGGATCAGAATAAATCCTTCCTTGACCGGCATAAAAAGAAGCCTCATTTTGAAACTGAGCGAATTGAGTTGCATTTAACAGTGTATAAGGGTTTCTTACCTCTTGTATTCCATGGTATATACTAAAATCTATGGAGGAATTGCCCGCTTCACCCCGCTTGGTTGTTATTAGAATCACGCCGTTGGCTGCTCTCGCTCCGTAGATAGCTGCAGCTGATGCATCTTTCAGTACTTCGATAGAGCTAATATCGTTGGGATTAATTGTCGATAATGGATTTTGGGGAGTTCCCTTGGCCGCGCTGGAAGTAACGTCGGAAGCCGAAGTCAATACGGGAATTCCATCAATAACATACAGGGGTTCATTCCCGGCACTAATAGAGCTGGTACCTCTGATGCGAACGGTCGTACCTGCTCCGGGTTCACCGGAATTCTGTTGGACCACCACACCTGCTGCCCTGCCTTGCAATGCCTGATCTGCCGACAGTGAAGCGCTGGATTTAATCGCCTCAGAAGTCACAGATGAAACCGAGCCGGTCAGATCTTTCTTGGCTATTTTACCATAGCCAATGACCACGACCTCCTCGAGGCCGGTGATGTCGCTGTTGAGATCAACATCGATATCGGTTTTTAAATCGACAGGAATTTCCTGTGCAATATATCCCAAATAACTATAAATAAGTACTGCATCCGGGGGTACCGATATGGCGTAAGTTCCGTCAATATCCGTGGTTGTACCAGTGTTGGATCCCTTTATGAGGACATTAGCTCCGATGAGTGGTTCGGCAGTAAGGGCATCGGTCACCACGCCACTTACTTCGATATTTTGCGCATGTATCCCATAAGAAGTCACACAGACCAGGAAGAAAATCGCGAAAATTGACCTAGTTACTCCCGGCATAGCTAAAAGCACTTTGGTAATACCTGAAAATCATTTCCACTCACATTTTTAACCACGACCTGACCGGATGCATCGCGAAAATTTATTAGTAACTCATTTATGGAATTGCCGTCATCAATATTATAAAAAGAAGGAGGCCACATGGTGAGCTGCCATAAATCCGGCCCAATTCTCTTCATTTCTGTTCTGGATGTCTGTTCACAGATTTCAATTCCCCCAGCGTCTTGAATGGCCGTCGAGCACAGAAATACGCTGTTAGCACCGATGAGGCTGGTATTATCTTCCATTGCATCAAAAGTTATCGTGATCAGATCATTGAAAGTATAGGTTTCCAAGCCGACCAATCGCCGGGGTGCGGGACCACAAAGATCCTGGGCCTGTCCGGCAGCACCGGACACCTCAAGGCAAGTCTGTTCGAAAAAGTACGTCGAATTACTTCCATCATCGAAATAGCCCCATAAGGCTTCACCGAGAAAATATCCCAATTGAGTAATCATATTGCTGGGTCCCACCTTGGTTTTGACGGTGATGGTACCGGCAACCGGATTGTCCTCATCAGTACCATCCGGCGGGATAAGATCCATGTCCGCCTTAAAAACAATCCACTCCATCTCTCCATAATTTCCTCCAAACCCAACGCGATCAGTGATTTGTTCAGCCCAGGGAAGCTTATTATCAGCATCGACTTCAGTGGGCTCAATCAACGACATGGTACCATTGCCTATCGAGCTAACGAAGGAAACACGGGTATTTTCCCTTGCCTTCCAGGCACGCGGTGCGCAAAAGCCAAAAATCAGGGTTGAACCCTCTTTCCCCGTTACTTTGGCATCGACCGTTATGGTGATTTCTTCACCCACCGTTGCCGAAGCGGGTTGATTCACCATCACGATCTCGAAACAGCCTGCAAGTATATATATGAGACAGATGAGTAAAAGAAACGATTTATACACCCGGAAATCCAGCAGATTTTGCATAGTTTATTCCTTTTCAAATATATAGGTGTACGTGTTATCCTCACAACCAAGTGAAAAGGAAATCTTAAAAGTGGTATTACCCGAAATGGGTGCCTCGGCCAGTAGGACAGATCGTTCATTTTGTGCCGACAAAAATGAAATCGATTGCGGGTAAACCGGATCATCATATTTCCAGGTTCCACTCGTCAGGATGGGAAAGGGAGCGTCACCGGTTTCAATTTGAAAATCCGAAGGACCCTGATCCATTTGTAACGTAAGCTTTATGTCACCAAAATCAAACAATGGGGTAACATCCTGGCCATTTAAGATCACCTGTTGCACCTTCCATGACCCCTGCAAATCAACAATCTGCTCCTGCAGTGCTCCATCGGGTATAGAAATATCATCCTCACAGGATAAAAGCAAAAAAAGAAAGATGAAAAAAAACAGAGATCGGTCTGAGATCTTTTGTAAAAATGACTTTAGCAGCATGAATTATATGTCCATATGTTTGAACATATCAAATATAATCAAAATAAGCTTGTGTAATAAGAATGATCTGCTTTTTTTCGGCCTTAATCAGTAGGGAGCCAGCGTCACTAATACGTATGCCTCACAAACCAAATATCCCAGACAGCAGAGCAGAGGTGTTCTATTTTATGCATCCTAGCACATTAAAATTTGCACCCGACAATTGCTGCTAGAGTGGAAGATTTAGTTCAATAATGCAGAGGGTCGGCCCTTCCCTGCTTAGTGCAGATGTATTTATCTTTTGATATCAATAGCATAGGAAAAGCGATCCGCCCGGTAATATCCCAGGTTATATTCGATGGGCCTTTCACCGGGGTCACAAACGATGCGTTTTCTAAAAAGAATGGGATCCCCGATATTTATATTGAGCTGTTCGGCAAGAAATTCATCAGCAAGCATTGCTTTAATTTCTTCCCGTGACATGCTGGGGATAGTAGCATAGTCTTCCTCCATTATTTCATAGAGATGGCGGGAAAAATCTTCCTTTCCGGTAAAACCAATCCGCGGATGAAAGTAGGATATGAAGTAAACGAAGGGTCCATCTTCCATCCCACGCAATCGTTCCAGTTTTACGACTTTTTTCCCCCGGTTAATTTGGAGCTGTCGAGCCACATCGGAGCTTGCTTTGCAGAAACCACTTTTGAGACTAAAATTTATAAACTCGACACCATTTTCATGCATCTCCTGACTGAAACTAAACCAATTGTCGAGTTTTGAGGTATACGTTTTCCGAGCTACCGTGGTACCCACTCCCTTCTTGCGCACCAGAAGATTTTCATGTACTAATTTATTGGTGGCTTGCCTGATGGTATTTCGGGAAATACCCAACCGTTTGGACATATCTACCTCTTTGGGCAGTAGTTGGCCATTGGCATATTGTGGTTGCTGAATCAATGTGCGCAGAAGTTCCTCCACCTGACTGTGCAGGGGTAAAGCACTCTCGTGATCGATCCGAAAGTCAATCAAGTTTCCTGGATCTATGTTCCTTTGTTCAGACATATGCCTTCAAAAATAACACTAAATGGGGAAGTATGGTAATTGACCTTTACTCGCCGGCGGAGACAGCAGTAAAATCAAAGTTCTTGATTGAAAAGGGATTTGACCAGACTTTACATATTGTTTCTACTGACTCTATACCTTGATCGAATGCTGAAGGCTTCGTCGTCGAATAGAGTGCAGATCCATCCTCCTTCCTGATTTCATACAGATCCACCAGGTG
>JABDLW010000884.1 GCA_013001805.1 Saprospiraceae bacterium
TGAAATTAGTGTCACCCGGTCCTGGCGACTGGATCCTCAGGAAATAGCTATGTTACTGAATGTGGATGCGGTTGTACAAGCGCGAATTGTGAAAACAAGATTTATGTCTGATTTGGCGTCCTACGGAATTGACGTTGCTACGCATATAGTCAATTTAGTGACGAACTACTATGTATCACCGTGGTTAACATATGCTACCAGGTCCAAAGAGATCGATGCAGAATATTCGTTGATTTCAAAAGACGGAGGGGAGGTGCTTTGGTCTATTTCATTTTCGGAAGGAGCGGATTGGCGGCAACCCTCCAAAGTAATCATAGATGGCATAAGCAGAAGAGCCGCCAGGTACTTTCCTTACCGAAAATGATTGATGGAATGGTCAAAATAGAATTCTATCGGCGGAATTGCATCGCTTTTAGGAGCCTGAGTTCAGCAATTTTATTTGCAGCCATTCTGGGTAGAATATTCTCGGCGGTGGCTTTTTTAAGCACTTCCCGGGTATTGTGACTTATTTTTTCGATAATGGTGTCAATGGCATTTTGTTCTGTTCCACCATGAAATTCTACCGCTGCACAGATCACTCCACCGGCATTCGCAATAAAGTCCGGGATGATATGAATGCCTCTGGCAAATAAGATTTCTTCGGCTTTTTCCGTAACGGGAATGTTCGCTCCCTGAATAATCAATTTTGTGTTCAGTAGATTAACGTTATTTTCATCAATAATGTCGGGACGTGCGGCGGGTATCCAAATGTCACAGGGAATAGAGATGATCTCCTGCAGATTTCCAGTTTTTCCACCGGAATAATCGATAACGCTTTTCCTCGCATTTTTTAAGTCAATAAGCTGCGAAACCTCTAATCCCTCATCGTTGTAGATCGTTCCCTGCGAATCAGCCACTGCCACAATGAGCGCACCTTTTTCAACCAATAGCCGGGCGGCATGTTTGCCTACTGCTCCGAAACCCTGTACCGCCACTTTGGCTCCCTTTAAGTTCAACCCTAAGAAATCATAGGCGGTTTGTGCCGCGGCTAAAAGACCAATACCCGTTGCTCCAATTTCGTCCAGCGGGATTCCTCCGATTTCCCTGGGGAGCCCTACTGACCTGCTGATTTCATCCTGGATCCAGGCCATACAATGTTCGTCGGTGCCCATGTCGGGACCCGGAATATATTCTTGCAGATCTTTGATGGCAAGGGCAAACGAACGAATTAAATTTTCCTTGCCTTCCATGGTAAGTTGATGGTGGTCTGCTTGAATGATTGCTTTGCCTCCACCATGAGCAAGACCTGCCGCCGCATTCTTTAGTGTCATAGCCCGGGCGAGTCGAAGAACTTCATTTGCTGTGACATCCGGAGCCATTCTAATTCCACCTATAGCCGGACCTGCTGCGATATTATCTATTACAACCATGGCCTGCAAGCCACTCTTTGGGTTATACAATTCAACTACCTTCGCCGGACCTAAATGGTCGATTCCAGATAAAAGATTTTCGGACATTTTATTTACTGATTGATCGGTTCAATCTCTGAATAATTAAGGAAAAGAATGATGAGTTTTATCATTTGATTGTCTGATACACATCTCATGCAAATTTTGCCAGTAGTTCTAAATTGAATTTTAAGTCAATGAATTAGTCTTCACATGCTACACCTAGCAATGAAATGGCTTCAAAATTCCACGTGGTTGCAACATCATTTATACATGCTGACCTGCTGCCTGTTTGTTTTGTCCTGTCAGGAAAGGACGGATGGTATAAAGCCGGACATCAGCGTATTGACAGAGTCAGTTTATGCTTCCGTTGTTGTGCAACCGGATTCGCTATACGATGTGTACGCGAGCACTCAGGGTCTGATCGAGCGCATATTTGTTGAGGAGGGTGACGATGTGATAAAAGGCCAACTTATTGCTCAGGTTAGTTCGGCTGATCCAATACTACGTCTGGAAGACGTCAATCTTTCTTTGGATCTGGCAGAAGAAAACTTAAAAGGCAAGGCCAATGCACTAACAAATATGAGGGAAGAGATTAACCTTCTGCAACAGCAATTACTTCTGGACTCCTTAAACTATTACCGTCAAAACAATCTATGGAAGCAAGGTATAGGAGCAAAATATGAATTGGAAAGCAAGAGCCTGAAATATCAATCAACACGAAATCAACTTAGTGCAGCGAGAAGGAATTATGAGCAAATGAGTTTGGAACTGGAAAACATTTACGATAAGTCAAAAACTGCACTAAAAATGGCTAAGGCAAATTTAGTCGACTACGATGTCAGTTCCCTGTTGTCAGGCCGTGTATATTCTTTGTACAAATCGGCTGGTGAAGTCATTTCCAGCCAGCAACCACTGGTGCAGATTGGTAG
Organism: Saprospiraceae bacterium; assembly: GCA_013001805.1. Taxonomy (GTDB): domain Bacteria; phylum Bacteroidota; class Bacteroidia; order Chitinophagales; family Saprospiraceae; genus JABDMH01. The sequence continues at coordinate 2,360 of JABDLW010000884.1, forward strand.
TCGCGACAGTTTTATTTTGGAAATGATGGTAGATGAAGTGGATATTGCAGCGATTGAAGTGGGACAAAGTGTACTGATTACATTGGATGCATACAAGGATACCGTGTTTACTGCTCAGGTAAGCCGGATTTATCCTAAAAAGAATGATCTCACGCAGACTTTCCTGATTGAGGGACGTTTTAAAAGTCTACCATCAAAGCTATACGCAGGCCTGTCTGGCGAAGCCAATATTATTTTGCAGATAAGAGATCAAGTACTTACTATCCCGATCGAATATTTGTCAGAAGATAATCAGGTAATGACCAAAGCAGGTGAAATTACCGTGCAAGTGGGTTTGCGGGGATTCGATAAAGTTGAGATTATCTCTGGAATTGATAGTCTGACCGAGATTTTTAAACCATGAATTGATGAGGGAACTGGGTCTGATACTAGATATTACCCGAGTGCATTTAATGTCCCGGTTGAAGCAATCGACCGTTGCCGCATTGGGTGTAACCTTTGGAATCGGAATGTTTATCATTCTGATGGGATTTATGACAGGATTAAATAGTTTACTCGACGGGTTAATTTTGAACCGTGTGCCTCACGTTGCTATTTTCAACGATATTAAACCAAGTGATCATCAACCGATTGATCTTACTCAAGAATTCACTAATTCACTTAACGTAGTGCGATCGATTAAACCCAGAAGTACTAAAGTGCGGATTCATAATGCCACGCCAATCATTGAGTACTTGCGGAATGATGAGCGCGTACGAGGGGTGTCACCACAATCAGCCGCAAAGGTCTTTTATGTGTCAGGTGCATTACAAATAAATGGGCTGGCAAATGGCATTGATGTGAGAGAAGAAATACGGCTTTTTAATTTTGGTGACTATATAGTTGAAGGAGATCCGAATAATTTGTGGAGGGATTCAAAAGGCATTTTGTTGGGGGCTGGTGTCGCTGCAAAAATGTCCCTGGGCCTGGGTGACCGGATTCAACTTGGAACCATTGATGGCGGTTTGCTACCCCTGAAAATCGTGGGAATATATCAAAGTGGTTTGAGGGAGGTAGATGATATTCAGAGCTTTGTCAATATAAAAACTGCCCAACAACTTATGGGGGAGGATAAAAATTATTTAACCGATATTAATGTAAATTTGTGGGATACGGATGAGGCGGTGGGTATGGCAAAAAGAATCTCGGAGCAATTTAATTTGACCGCCATAGATATTGAGACGGCAAATGCCCAGTTTGAGACGGGTTCAAATGTGCGAAATCTTATCACTTTTGTTGTGTCAATTACTTTGCTATTGGTAGCAGGATTTGGTATTTACAATATTCTTAACATGTTTATTTATGAAAAGATGAACGACATTGCCATCTTAAAAGCCACTGGGTTTTCCGGAAAAGACGTGGAAAAAATCTTTTTAAGTCAGGCTTTAATTATTGGATTGGTTGGTGGTGTCGCTGGACTTATACTGGGGTATAGTGTTTCGGTAATAATTGATCATACTCCATTTAATACGGCAGCGCTTCCGACGATAGAAACATATCCGGTAAATTTTAATCCCATGTACTATTTAATAGCGTTGATGTTTGCTCTCCTAGCTACATTTTTGGCTGGTTATCTCCCGGCTCGCAAAGCTAAGTGGATCGATCCGGTGGAAATCATACGTGGTCAATAAAAGGAATCATGCGTGAAATAATAAGAACCGAAAGAGTTAGTAAGTACTTCACCAAACCGGTAATGTTTCAGGTGCTCAGAGATATTTCTTTAGTGATAAATGCGGGTGAATTTGTTTCGATTATGGGTAAGTCGGGCTGTGGTAAATCAACTTTGTTGTATGTTTTGTCTACCATGGACACAGAGTATAATGGAACCCTGTATTTGAATGGAAATCAATTGACTGGACGCAATGCCGGAGAGTTAGCCCGGGTTCGCAATGAGGAAATTGGATTTGTTTTTCAGTTTCATTATTTACTTCCTGAGTTTACTGTACTGGACAATGTTATGTTGCCGGCGAGAAAATTGGGTAAGAAGACGGTAAGTGAAATTCGAGCATCAGCTTTGGAGAAGTTGCAGCTCCTGGGGATCGAAGATCAAGCGAATAAAAAGGCAAATATGCTATCTGGTGGACAGAAACAAAGAGTGGCGATAGCCCGGGCTTTAATCAATGAACCTAAAATAATTATGGGAGATGAACCAACTGGCAACCTGGATTCCACGAATTCGGAGAATGTTTTCCAGATTTTTAAACAATTAAGTCGGAATGGAGATCTGTCATTATTGATGGTGACTCACGACGAAGATTTGGCCCGTCGAACTGACCGGATCATAAGAATGGAAGATGGTCAAATTGTCTCGTGAAATGCTGCACTATTGCTTAGCCACATAAACAGTTTTTCGATTGATGAATTCCATCATACCATCTTTTGCCAGTTCCCTGCCATAACCTGAGCGTTTGGTCCCGCCAAATGGCAATCTTGGATCTGATTTGACCAATTCATTAACAAAATATGCACCATCACTGACCTCATTTGCATGGGACAGCGCCCGATTAACATCTGTTGTACATACCGTTACTCCAAGACCATATTTGGACTTTTCCGATAATGCAAAGGCATGAGCTTCGTCTTTGGCCCGGATCATTGACGCAAGAGGTCCAAATGTTTCTTCATCAAATGCAGGCATACCTGGTTTTACGCCTCCTAAAACCGTAGGTGCGTGATAGCAATTATTCTGATCACCTCCCAAAAGTAAAGTGGCGCCTTTTTCCACAGATAATCTTACTTGTTTATTAAGTTGCTGAGCCAGGTCTTTTCGGGCCAAGGGGCCTACCTGAGTACCGTCTTCCAGGGGATTGCCTGATTTTAGCTTATCAACGGCTGCTGTAAACTGTTGCACAAAATCGTCATAAATCTCCTCGACTAAAATGAAACGCTTGGCGGCTATACAGCTTTGCCCGCAGTTGAGCATGCGTGCGGTAATGGCTGTTTTCACTGCCTTTTCAATATTCGCATCTTTCCAGACGATAAATGCGTTATTACCACCTAGTTCCAAAACGGATTTCTTGAGATATTTTCCGGCAGATTCGGCTACGGCAGCCCCAGCTCGTTCACTACCGGTAAGCGTAATAGCTTTTACTGAATCATGGGAGATAATTCTATCTATTTGGTTATGGTGGACAATAAGATTTTGAAATACACCTTCCGGAAATCCGGCCTTTCTAAAAACATCTTGGATTTGGATAGCGCAACCAAAAACATTAGGCGCATGTTTTAGTAGCCCGGTATTACCGGCAGTGAGGGTAGGGGCGGCAAACCTAAAAACCTGCCAAAAAGGGAAGTTCCAGGGCATGATGGCAAGTACCGTCCCAATAGGATCATGCCTGACATAGCTTGTGCTGGCT
>JABDLW010000888.1 GCA_013001805.1 Saprospiraceae bacterium
AGCTAATGCGTGACCGCGGCTACAGTACATATATGTCGGGCAAGTGGCACGTCAAAGTTCCTGCCGACTATGTTTTTGATGAAAGCCGCCATATACGACCCGGGATGCCGGGTGACAGTTGGGGCCGGGATGGAGGTGGTCAGCGGGTTGTTGAGGCTATTAAGAAGGGTGGTGATGTAGCAGCTGCGATGCCCATAGGATATAATCGTCCGAAAGATGAAAATGATAATTCCTGGTCTCCGAGTGATCCGTCATTTGGAGGATTTTGGGAAGGAGGTAAACACTGGAGTGAAGTATTAAAAGATGATGCTCTTGATTTTCTAAAAGACGCTGCATCCAGTGAGGATCCGTTCTTCATGTACCTGGCTTTTAATGCGCCGCATGATCCCCGCCAGGCTCCACAGGAATTTGTGGATAAGTATTCGGTGGATGAAATGCCGGTACCCCAAAATTTCCTACCGGAATATCCCTGGAAGGACAGCATTGGCAACGGTCCTGGCTTAAGAGATGAAGCACTCGCTCCTTATCCGCGGACAAAATATGCCGTGCAAAAGCATACTCAGGAATATTATGCTATCATTTCCCATCTGGACCAGCAGGTGGGTGAGATGCTGGATGCACTGGAGGCCTCAGGCAAAATGGAAAATACTTACATTTTTTTTACAGCCGATCATGGTCTGGCGGTAGGGCAACATGGCTTAATTGGGAAACAGACTTTATATGATCATAGTATCCGAGTACCACTGATCGTCTGTGGTCCTGACATGCCGAAAGGGGAAAAACGATCGCAGGATGTGTATCTGCAAGATATTATGGCCACTTCCCTGGAGTTAGCCGGCATCGAAAAACCAAATTATGTAGAGTTTAACAGCTTTCTCGACCTGGTCAAAGAAGCCAACAAGGCAAGTAGCTACGATGCTATTTACGGTTGTTATATGAATTATCAGCGAATGATTCGTAAAGATGGTTTCAAGCTTATTGTCTATCCCCATGGAAAAACTGTTTTTTTATTTGATCTGAATCAAGATCCAAACGAAATGAATAATCTCGCCAATGATCCAAATTACAGCGACAAAGTAAATACCCTATTTAATGATCTGATCGTTCTGCAAAAACGGATGGGAGATGAGCTCGATCTTTCCAATATTCAATTAGAGTTATGATGTAAAGGACTTTTTACCGGATTTACGGGAATCTTTAGATAATTGGTCGTTGCGTATTTATAGAGGGTCCATCGGAGATACCGCTCTCACTTGCAGAGGGAGGTAATAAGATCCCATATCTTTAAAATACAATTAAATTGTGCTCAATATTGTTGGAGTTATCTCAAAAAACTGAATCTAATCCAGATTTGTTAAGCATTGCATATGAGATTTTGAATTAAAACAAAGTCTGGAGGAAATGTAAGGATTGAAAAAACTAAACCAATGATGACCAGCTCCACATAACGCAAGAGCAGCGACCGACCAAAGACCTTTGGAAAACGCTATTAAATTATATCTTACCCACTTAATATATTCAAGCACTAAATAATTTAGAAAGTTAGATTTCGATCAGCAATAAATAAAAGTGAGCAGAAATAAAGCCCGGCTTATCCTGTTCATCTTAGTTGATATTTTGAGAGTAGAGGAAGTTAGGGCTTACGTAACCATTCCAATGCCTTTTCTCCTATTTCGTTTTCTGTTGCTATTAATACTTGCGTATGTAATTGATCTCTATACTTTGAATAGGTATTACTGGCACTACTCTCTTCGACAAGATCACCAGCAGCATTTCTTGGATTAATAACCAGTAATTTATCCCCGGCGAAGTGAGTAAGGAGAGGCAGGTCATATAAAGGATAAGAGCCCAATACCGCAGACATGACATACTTAGCTTTATATTTCTCAGTCATGACCAAAGATTCAAAAGAAATTAATGGATCAATTAAAATAGTTGTTTTAAATGCACTACCTAAACATTCCGCATGTAAAAGATCTGAGGTCAATGTACTCGTCGTAATTACATGAATATCATCGCTTTCGGATATTTCATCAATAATAAATTGCCGGATTAATTCAATTTCGACGGCTCTCAAAGTCGGAATGGGCATATTAGTTAAGATGCTGGCATACCATACATTGACGGGCACACCTTCCATAATGGCATCGCCCTGCCCATATCCACCAGAAAGTTCACCAATGCCACTTAGATCTGCGAGGATGACATGATGGCCCGCATCCACCATTTGCCAGGCCAGGCTTTGGTCTTTGGCCTGCTCGTTTTTTCCCAGCGCATCAAGGAGAAGAACCGTCTTACCAGTTGGGCTCCCGGGTTTTAACCAAATGATGGGTATTGGGCTACCGCTATGCTTATTTAGTAGATACTTTTCGACAATATGATCTTGATGCGGAGTGGCACCGGAATAAATGATCTCAGGTTTATTTGATGGTCCTTCATAATTAAGGAATCGCTTGATTTGATTTTGCAATCCTCCCCAATTAATTGTAGTGTCTTCTTGCCCCTTTCTTTTGGTATTTAATTCTGCACTGACTGATTTATTTAGTGTAAAAAGTGTTTGACTGCTAAGTTCGGGAGCCACCTGACCTACTTTTGTTACCCACAATTCTTCGACCCTGAATGTATCCACCAGTTGATCACTGGGATTTCCCGGATTATTCAGATGTTTTTGAAAGAAAGCATAAGTAGCTTCACGATTTTTTTTGGTTGATGCATGACCCGCATCGTCTTCGACCATAATAAGATTTTCTGGAGCGCCGATAAGGTCATAACCCCTTCGTGCCTCATGGTACACATCCCGTGCTCCCTGTATACTAAAGATATCTCGCGTCGTAGTCACCATTAGCGTGGGTTTGGGTGCCCGTACGTGCACCAGGTCAGTAAGATCTAAACCAGAGAACAACATATGCTTGATGATTTGCTCGGCATCTTGCGGACCGATGGATCTTAAAAGCTTACTGTACGTGGTTAAATAACATTCCGGTGCGGCGGCGGCCACCCGGTCATCCAGCGCCATTATATAAGCAGTCTGGGTTCCCCCTCCTGATCGTCCGGTGACACCAATTCGGGTACTGTCAACTTCAGAACGGGTCATTAAATAATCGATGGCACGGATACCATCCCAAATGAAATAGTTTGCTGGTGAAATCCCGGTAATAAAGATCTGATTTCCCGGGTACGAATGTTCCCGTGTGGGCTGTAGGTAGGTCTTTGCCTCATGATCAAAATATTGATAACGTTCTCCCTGGCCTACCGGATCAAAGGCAAAAACAATAAATCCCTTTTTTACATAATTTAAAATCATATGTTGGTAAGTACTGCTTCTAAATCCTTCGGCTGCATGACCACTGCAGAAAAGAATGGCCGGAGCCGGTAAAGAAATGTTCTTAGGAATGAAGAGGGCTGCGGTCACATAAAATCCGGGTTGAGATTGAAAATACATTTTTTCAACGGTGAAGTCCTCCTTGATGATCGTCGACACAATCACCGGATTGAGATCGGTTTTGCTGGGAAAGGGTCCGATGAGGGCCTCCAACTTTTTTCTTATTTCTTTTTGATACACAGGCCATTTCACTGCTGTCATTTTCTCTTCGAGCCCTTCTCTGCGGGCGTTCAGTTGGATCGTCGATCGTTCTACCAATTGCTCATATAATGTGTTGGAGGGGTCTGGATACTTTGACCAATAGTCGTAAACATTAAAGTCTGATTGGGACCACACCATTGTACTATACATCCCTACGTATCCAATTATTACTAATTGCTTAAATAACATAATAGCTCAGTTTAACCATTTCGAATCTAACTAATTTTACTAAGGAACTGAAAGTAACTCAGACAGTGTTTACCTGTGCACCATTTTTTGTACGTTTGAAGCTTCATTTCAACATCATGGGAAGACATGAAATTTAAGGACTATTGGTGGAAGATATTGGGTGTCCTTCTCATTGCATACTCATTTGTCGCTGGGTTGCTCACACCATTGGCTCCGGGTATTGTCAAAGTGGATCCGGTTCGCAGTAGGAGTGGAGGTACAGTGCAGATGAGTGTGGTAGGTTATAATAGTCATTATAATCAAGCCGCAGTCGATGCCTGGTTAAAGCTGGATCAAAATCGGTCCATTAGCGCCTCAGAAATCGCGGTGCAAGATGCCAGGCATCTCACAGCTACATTTGCGTTACCAACATCTTTTCCTGGTACGGACACAATCAATGTGTTGAGTCTGGTTTTATATAATGAGATAGACGGACATTCAATTCTCCCCGGTGCCATTTTTATTACCGGCAATGATGGTGGGGGCAATGATTCACTCTGGTCTGACGACATTATTCAGGTAGATGAGGCGTCTGGTTTCCATTTTCCCTTTCGCAATATCCTGCTGGAGACCATTCGCAATACCTTCTTTCACGTTCAACTCTGGATGGCGATGATGTTTATTTTCACTGTATCACTAATTCACAGTATCGCTTTTCTGCGCAAAAGGAATCCATTGTCTGACCACAAAGCAGCAGCTTATGCTTCAGCGGGACTGCTTCTGGGTCTATTGGGTATTTGCACGGGAGCCATCTGGGCTAAAAATAGCTGGGGTGCTTATTGGAGCTTTGATGTCAAACAAAACATGGCTGCCATTGCTATGTTGATTTATGCTGCCTATTTCATCCTTCGTAGTTCTATAGCTGATCGAGATGTTGCCCGACGGTTCTCTGCTGTTTACAATATTTTTGCTTTCCTGATGCTGGTCCCGCTGCTGTACATTATACCCCGCATGACTGCCAGTCTGCATCCGGGTAGCGGAGGCAATCCCGCATTTGGTAGTGAGGATCTGGACAATACCATGCGAATGGTATTTTATCCCGCTATTATTGGCTGGATCTTGTTCAGTAGCTGGATCGCTAATGTCTACTGGCGCTATTTGCAACTTCAGGAAAACCTGGAATCTCAACTGTGAAATTTCGTTGTGTAAGGCCCGTAATTTTCACTGTACAAATAATTAAATTTCGTAATTTCAGCTTTTTGTAAAATTTTCTTTGATAATGAATCAAAAATCAGCGCTGCTTTGCATCCTATTTATGACTCTGTCATCACCCTGGCTGAGGGCTGCCGATACCGGTGAGGATTTCTTTCAGGCGATTGGCAAGATGTATGTGGTAGTAGCGGTCATACTGCTGATTTTCATTGGCTTAGCATGGTATTTGTTCACGCTTGATCGCAAGATCAGTCGATTGGAAAAAAAGCAAAAATATGAGTAAAAAACCTGAACCTAGTTTCTACGAGAGTGTCCAGCAAAATTTTGATCGGGCTGCTACCTTTACCAACATTCCCGCCGGATTACTGCAGCAGATAAAAGTCTGTAATTCAGTCTATTATATGCAGTTTCCAGTAAAAATTGGAAAAGAGTATAGAGTCATTGAGGCCTACCGAGTACAGCATAGTCATCACCGGTCGCCTACCAAAGGCGGTATCCGCTTTAGCCAAAAGGTGAGCCAGGAGGAAGTGATGGCATTGGCATCATTGATGACTTATAAATGCGCTTTGGTCGATGTGCCATTTGGAGGCGCCAAAGGCGGTGTCAAGATATCCCCTAGAGATTATACATCGGATCAGTTGCAGAAAATCACACGCCGCTACACTACTGAGTTAGTAAGAAAAAATTTTATTGGTCCCGGTATCGACGTGCCTGCACCTGATTACGGCACCGGATCACGGGAAATGGCATGGATACTTGACACCTATCAGACTTTTAAAGGTGGCGAGATTGATTACGCAGGCTGCGTGACTGGAAAACCGGTATCACAGAATGGCATTCGCGGCAGAGATGAAGCGACTGGTCGTGGTGTTTTCTACGGCATCCGGGAGACTCTCCATGATAAGCAAATCTGTAAGCACCTCAACATCACACCGGGTACCGAAGGCAAAACCATGGCTATTCAGGGATTGGGAAATGTAGGTTATCATACGGGTCGAATTTCACAGCAGGAGGGAGGTTTCAAGATAATCAGTATCGCCGAATATGAGGGAGCTATCTACAGTGACGCAGGCATCGATATCGAAAAATTGTTGATTCATCGTAAGAAGACGGGTTCCATTCTTGATTTCCCCGGGGCAGAAAATATGGATCAACGAAAGCAGACCCTGGAAGTGAAATGTGATGTACTGGTTCCGGCTGCTTTGGAAAATCAGATTCATCGTGAGAATATGAAAAAGGTCAAAGCTCACATAATAGCGGAAGCAGCCAATGGACCGGTGACAGCTGTGGCAAATGACTATCTTATGAAAAAGGGAGTCGTAATCATCCCGGATATGTATCTCAATGCCGGTGGGGTGACCGTATCTTATTTTGAATGGTTAAAGAATTTATCACACATGCGCTTTGGACGTATGGAAAAACGATTTGATCAAAATACTTATACCCGCCTGGTGGATTTGATTGAAAAGCAATCGGGAAGATCTATTAACCAGAAAGAAAAAGATGTCATCGCAAGAGGAGCAGATGAGATCGACCTGGTGAGATCTGGCCTGGAGGAAACAATGGTGACTGCCTATCATCAGATCAGAGAAACCATGTTGCGTAAACCCAAGATTGAGGACCTGAGGAGTGCGGCTTTTGTGAGCGCTCTGGGAAAAGTAGCCAGTGACTACATGAACATGGGCATTTTCCCCTGATAGGACCGAAAAATAGACCTTGGAAATCACAAAATGAGAAGAAAAAGCCAAGTATTACTTTGCTTGTATCAAACAATCCCAGGACCTTAGAGTTTTATACCAAATCTTGTAAGTGAATCAATAGAAAATGTTAGAAAATAAGTTAGATAAAACTGACCTGAAAATCTTAAAAATTTTACAGGAAAATTGTAAGATCACTAATTTGGATCTTTCAAAGAAAATTGGGCTATCGCCCGCACCGACTTTAGAGCGTGTCAAAAAGTTAGAAAATTCGGGACATATAAGCAGTTATCATGCTCAGGTTGATGTTGCGGCTATGGGTCTTAATGTCAAGACTTTTATTCAGGTTTCTTTGGCATGGCATAAAGAAAATGCACTTGAAAACTTTATCGCTAAGATAAAAAGTGTCGACGAAGTGACCGAATGTTATATAATTACCGGAGAAGCTGACATATTGTTGAAAGTTGTCTGCAAGGACATCCCAACTTATGAAAATATTCTTTTTCGGACACTGTCCCAGATTGATGAAATCGAAAGGATGAAAACGCTCATGACACTGTCGACTGTGAAGGACTCGAAAGTACTTCCCTACGAATATTCCTGATATCTTGGCAGTGATGCATCTCCATGATATGTCAGGCTTCTTGCCTTGGTAAAAATGCGATTTTAAAAAAGGCTGGTGATGCACGGCTTATTTGATTTCTGAATTGAAATACTTCGATTACGGTAATGGCGGGAAGAAAATCTTCGCAATGTAGTTTACTTTGGTCTGTTATAAATAAGGAAGGGGAAGCATCTTACTTATTTGGCACTATGCACGTCAGAAGCCACACTGCACATCAGTTTCTTTCCGGAGTATTACCTTATATTGCCGGGACGCAAATCTTTGCAGCTGAAATGAATTTGCAGCAATTTGACCTAAAAACAATGCAGGAAAGCACAACTTTATCCGTGGAAGAGGGTTGGTACCGGCATATCAAAGCTCAGAAATTCGATAAGACAAGGATTGCCCTTTTGAAATCCTTTGGTATTGATCTCATACATTATAAAGATCGGCATCCGTTTTTAATCATGTCCGCCATTTCCGAATCGCTGCTTGCCATCGATAACATGGCTTCATTGGATCAGGAACTGTGGAATCAAGCGGATAAAATGGGTAGAACCTGTACTGGTTTGGAATCATTCTTTGAGCAAATGGATATTATGAGACGGATTTCCGTACATGATGCTTTCAAACAAATTTTTGAAATTAGCAGGAATCCCGGCCAATTTAGGAAGGCTATGAAAAAGATGATCAGTTATTATGTTTCTCAGGACGTTAATCGTTTGTATAAGGCTAGCCGCAGGCAATTGCAGGGATTAAGAAAAATAATGCTTTTCAATCGTAATGAAAGAATGGTAAACCGGATGGAAGACTTAATGTTTAAAGAAACGGTTTTTGCCGGCGTTGGCGCAGCACATCTTGCGGGTAAACAAGGTATGCTGTCTCTATTGAAAAAACGTGGATACAAGATTCGATCTATGAAAATTAATGGAAGGATTTGAAACCGGAAATAATCAAGGATGATAAAACCGCTGTTGTGGTGGGATGTGAAGGATTTGTCGGTGAGCATCTTCTTGCTCTTCTAAACCAGCACCACTCATATATAAATGTAAAGGCCATATCCCAGAAAAAGATCAAGATGGGTTTGTCAAAAGTAGATTATTATGTAGCATCGATTCCATCGATTGAATTTAAGCAGTGGAAGGCAAATGATTTGTTTATATGTTATGATGCATCTTTTTTTAATTCCGGTGGAAAATATAAAATAGCGGAATCGGAATATAAATATATTCCGAAAATGATACTGAAGGCTTTTCGAAGTGGCATGGGACAAGTGATTTTATTATCAAGTAAAGGTACTTCATCCGATGCCTTGTTTCACATCAGCCGTGCACGTGGCCTAATTGAAGAAGTGGTCATCAACATGGGATTTTGGAGTACACATGTTTTTAAGCCCAGCATTTTATTAGGGGAAAGTATAAATCAAAAATGGGGTCAGGGAATAGCCGACCGGATTGGTGGTAAAATCGATCAATATACCGGTGGATGGTTAAAAAAAAATAAGCCAATTGAAGCAGAAGTTGTGGCAAAAGCGATGTTGCATGTGGCACAACGATTAGTTGCCGGTAATCATACATACTCTTCGGAATGGCTGCAAGATTTTGCCGTTTCTCCGGAAATTAACTCAGTGAGTAAAACTAAGAAATGAATAAAAAAACTTCACAAATAAGCATCAATATTGAACTTGGCGATGACAAAATCCCCGAGCACATTAGCTGGTCAGCTCCTGACCAAAACCAACTTGATCAGCCTGTGAAAGCAATGCTGTTGTCTTTGTTTGATGGTCAGAATAAGCAGACTCTCAAGATTGACCTATGGACTAAAGAAATGCAGGTGGTCGAAATGGATCGCTTTTTTTATCAGACGCTGCGCAGTATGACCGAATCTTATTTTAAGGCTACCAATAATCAGTCGATGGCGCGGGCCATGCAACAATTTGTGCAATATTTCGGCGAACAAACAGAAATAATCCCAAAGGAGAAGAATTGATCTCTCCCGGCAACTTTGAAGGTCAAGTCTGATTGCCTATCTTTGTCAATACCCTAGATTAGGCAAGTTTTGCATTCATTTCAATTTCGCAATTCAACAACCGGGAAATGGGGCAACCGGATTTGGCATTGCCCGCTAGTTTTGCAAACTCTTCCTGTGTAATTCCAGGAACCTCAGCCTGTAGATCTAAAACTATTTTGTCTACTTTCCACCCGATATCATCCTTCGATGCACTAAGTCTTGCAGTAGTTTCAAGTTTAGTAGCGGTATGTCCTGCTCCCTGCAACTGAAAGGCTAATGCC
>JABDLW010000010.1 GCA_013001805.1 Saprospiraceae bacterium
TTATTACCCAACCTCGCAGATTGTGATTATTTCACCCCCGTGGAACCATCTGGCGAAAAATTTAGTGAGGACCACCCTTTTGTCATTACCTATGCAGGAGCTATTGGATATGCCAATCAGGTAGATCATGTTATTGACGTAGCTGCAAAGTGTTTAGAAAATGACCTCCCGGTACAATTCCATATTGCCGGTGAGGGAGCACAAAAGGATCAGATCTTATCGCGGGCAAGCGACATGCCCAATGTTGTAATGTATGACTCCGGTGGAAAAGAGAATGTAAGAAAATTAATGGATATCTCCCATGCCGCGATTATTTCATACCGCAATGAAAACATACTTTCTACAGGATGTCCCAATAAATACATGGATGCTCTGGCCGCGGGGAAGCTGGTGATCATCAATTTCCGCGGATGGATTAAATCTGAAATTGAAACCGCCGAATGCGGATTCTCTTATCCGGCCGATAACCCGGGGTCATTTCACGCGGTAATTAAGTCTTTCCTGGATAGCCCCATGATGCTGGCCCATTTTCAGCAAAATGCACGGATTCTTGCCGAAGAAAGATATGATGTACCGGTCTTTCAAGTCAACCTCCTCAGAATAATAAATGGCCATCAACCAAAAAATTCCAAATCCTCCCTTACTTCGACTGCTTTGGGATGATCTAATGCTGTTCCTATAAATTTTGTGGCTTATATCCGCTTTCCGCAAATAATTGATGGTGGTTGGTGATTTCAAGTAGCTCCCGTAATGAAATACCGGTACTTTCCACATAGGCTTTCACAATTTCCCATCCAACCCATGCCCCGATCCGTCCGGGACATTTTTCCCCAATCTCATAAACGTTGGGTCGCTCTCCCAGAAATTTTGTTTTGATAAATTCACTGGTTTCATAGAGGGCCTCATTTTCGATAAGACTGGCCCAGATCACCTCCTGGTTGGCTTTTACTTCTGACATTTCATCAGCTGTAAATCCAATGATCTGATGGTCCGGTACACATGGCATTAGCACGCCGAGTGCATAATAAATTTTGCCAAAGTCGATCATTTCGGATAGTAATGTATTCTCCACGCCATATTGAGGTATATCCTGGATGAAAAATTTCATTATGGAGGGTACCACATAGTCATGATTGTATCGTTTTAGTATGTAGGCAGGAATGTCATTGGGTCGGAAAGTAGCACCATCACCGACGAAATAATCTATGCCAACTACAATTATTGAATCTGAGATGTAAAGGTCGTTGTAAAGCCCGCTTACAATTGTTTGAACTTTCGGAACTCCTATTTGTGGAAATTGGCTATTTAAATTCCCTAATGCTGTTTCAAGGCGATCCTCAAATGACTGGGCACTGGCATCAAACTGTTCGATGGCCTCTCTGTAAAGTGTATCAATGTATTCGTCCTGAATCACTTTGAATATTCTGGAAGACAACACACTTATGTCCGGGTATTCGCTGGCATAGAAAAAGTGATCACGCAGTGTGGGATGATGATTGAGGAATCCGGTAACTTCCTCCACACTTCCTGCTTTAAATAATTGGCTTTCTTTGCGTTCTACTGTCAGATCTGCTTTCTGTCCCTCAATGTTTGTCTCCCGGCAATCTGTTGATGTACAGGAACCCAAGAAAAGGACCATCATTATTATGAAAACACATCGCATACTCACTATTTTTGGCTGCAAATCTAGACCATTTACTCATACGCCCATGCTGAGGTATTTTCTGATCATTTTCTTATTTTTCAGTGTGCTGATATCCTCGGCTCAAACCAAACTTGGGCTCAAGTTCAGTCCCACGCTCACCAGTACCAGAACCAATACATCAAAAGATACCCTCGACATTGCCGGAAACGGGTCAAGTTTTCGCTTTTCTCTTGGACTTGTTGTTGATTATGCCTTTACCGAAACTTATACTTTTAGTACGGGCGCTTTTTTCCTTCCCAAACGTGTCAGTATCCGGGTGAAGAATACCAATTACCCCAATCGGGTAGAAGAGTACAATCTTCAGTATATACAGATCCCGCTGACACTCAAGCTCTATACCAACGAAATTCTTCCGGATGCCAGTGTCTTTTTCCAGGTCGGCGGTGCTCCCGAGATAAAGATTTTTGAAGAACCTGCAAAGGAAGAATACACCCTTATCAGGGACTTCAACATCATCGATGTAAATGTCATGTTGGGTGCGGGCGTCGAGTACAAAGCCGGCATCAACACTGTTCTTTTTGTCGATTTCAGCTTCCAGCGAGGACTCATTCACATTGTGAAAGAAAGTGACCCCGAGCTCGCAGGGGATCTGTCCCTGCGAAACACCGCGATGATGTTGAATCTCGGGATAAAATTTTAGCTATATCTGGATTAATTCTCCGTTTTCGTTAAAGAAACTGTACTCGGTGATACCCAGAGATGAGTCTTCAATGATCGTCACCCATTTCAAATATTTCATGTACCATTTCATTTGTCGGGACACTGGTCCTTTGGTGAAATAGGAAAACAAGAATGGGTGAAGGGACAACGTCAGCTTCTTTTCATTTTGTTTTGAAAAGAAGTATTTCACCGTGTTCTCTATCTGATCGGCTATCATGATCGAAGCACCTATGGTACCCGTTCCACCGCAGGAAGGACATTTTTCCTTGGTGGTAATGTTTAGCTCTGGCCGTACCCTTTGTCGGGTAATTTGCATAAGACCAAACTTGGAAAGGGGTAAGATCGTATGCTTAGAACGGTCGGTTTCCATTACTTCCTTCATCTTTTTATAAAGGAGTTTTTTGTTTTCATTGCGACGCATATCGATAAAATCGATCACGATAATTCCTCCCATATCTCTCAGCCTCAATTGGCGAGCGATCTCTTTGGCGGCTTCCAGGTTTACTGTCAGTGCCGTGGCCTCCTGATCTTCTTCCCTGTTGGATTTGTTGCCGCTGTTGACATCTATGACATGCAAAGCCTCTGTATGATCGATGACCAGGTAGCCTCCATTGGAAACAGTCACCGATTTACCAAATGATGCTTTTAACTGTTTTTCTATACCGAAATGTTCAAAGATCTTGGCTTTACCGGTATAGCCTTTCAGGATCTTTTCTTTCTCAGGGGCAATTTGTCTGACATAGGATTTGATTTCACCCATCAATTTTTTGTCATCAACAAGGATCGAATCAAACGATTCATTCAGAACATCCCGCAGAATCGAATTGGCGCGACTTACTTCACCAATGACCTTCTGACGGGGTTTGGCATTTCTCAGGTTCTTCATTCCCTGCTGCCATATATCCACGAGGTTCTGAAGGTCATTGTCAAGTTCTTTGACTTCCTTGCCTGTAGCAACCGTCCGGATGATGACCCCGAAATTTTCGGGTTTGATGGAGTTGATGAGTCTCGAGAGCCTTTTGCGCTCGTTACTATCAGTGATTTTTTTAGAAACGTTTACCGCTTTTGAAAACGGTACCAGCACCAGATATCTTCCGGCGATGGACAACTCACAGGATAATCGGGGTCCTTTGGTAGAAATCGGTTCTTTCACGACCTGTACAAGCACTTTTTGATTTCGTGTAAGTACCTGGCCGATCTTTCCAAGCTTATGAATATCCGGTTCATGTTTGAATCCGGTAAGCATCGGGCCAACATTTTTCTTGGCCAACATCAGCTTGGTGAATTTGTTGAGGGACTGGACCTGAGGTCCTAAGTCCAGATAATGAAGAAATGCATCTTTGTCAAATCCTACGTCAATGAAAGCCGCGTTCAATCCCTGAACTACTTTCCTGACCGTACCCAGATAAACATCCCCAACAGTGAATCGATTTCCATCTTCTTCCTGATGGAACTCAATTAATCTTTTGTTCTTAAGAAGAGCAATCCGACATCCTTTTTGAGTTGAATTGATGATCAATTCATTGCTCACGTGCGTATCGGTTTAATTACTTCTTCTTATGTCTGTTCTTTCTGAGTCGTTTTTTTCTCTTATGTGTCGAGATCTTATGTCTCTTTCTTTTTTTACCGCAAGGCATAGTTTTCTAAATGTTTTTTTATTCTAAATATTGTTGTGCCGTCGCTCTCAACGCCGGATCGGCGATGGGAGCTTGAGCAATTTCTTCAAATAATATTCTGGCTTCTGCCTGTTGATCTGTTTCGAGATAACAAATCCCGAGATAGAGCATAACTTCGTAATCCAGGCTATCCTTCTGCAGTAACCCCTCAAATCTTTCAATCCCACGATTGTATTGGCCACTTTGGACGGATAACAATCCCAGGTTTACCACAGCTTCCCGGAAGTCGGGATCACTCTCCACCACCTCCTGCAGCATCTGTACCCCCACCATCGGGCTCTGTGTGGCTACGATCGTCATAGCCAACCAGGTCTTTAGGGTCAGGTTTTCCGGCATTTCCGCAGTCAGGTACTCCAGCAGTTCCCGTGCTTCGTTCCCCAATTGTCGAATCTGGCT
>JABDLW010000049.1 GCA_013001805.1 Saprospiraceae bacterium
GAATGTTGACCATCCCGGAAAAGCCCGGTTTTGGAGTGGAACTTATTGATAACATCGAAAAGAAATTTCCCTTTGTGCCAGGTCCCTATTATAAAAAGAATCCTGTGTTTAAGGATGCCGATTTACCTATTTGGTGGAGCTAGTGTAATTTAGAATATTACCAATTGGGAAGTTGGCGATAATTCAACTGGGTCATTAATTGCAAATCTACACCCGATGTAATTTGTAAGGATATACTTTGTCTGCATTCCATTGACATACATACAAATTCTTATCGCTATCCACGCAGACATCATGGCAATGTTTAAAGACTGGTTTATCCTGGGTCATCATTTCTAGTTTTCCGTCCTTTTTATATTTTGGCTTGGTGCCTCCGGGATTAGAGACTACTTGATTGTTTTTATCAAGAATGGTGACAAATCCCAAATTCATTTGCATGTTATAGTTTTCTTTTGTCATACCAAAGCATACTCCAGAATAAAGGTTTTCACCGTCAATTACCGGTCTGCTAATAAATGCTCCCGGCAGATAGATGTCTTCAATAAATTCTCCTTCCAGGCTAAAACGCTTGAACGTATTCTTAATTCGTGCCGAACAGAGTAATGTTGGGTTTCTTAAGTCTCTGGTATCAAGTGCCACTCCATGAGCTTGCTTAAATTTATTTTTTTGTAAGAAACTATCCCCACCAAATTTTTGAATAAATTCTCCTTTGCTGCTATACTGAACGATAAATTGAGATCCATAGCCATCCGCGACATAGATGTCTCCATTGGGTCCGATTGCGGTTTCCGTAGGCCGGTAAAATGCATTTGGCTCGTAGGCACCCATCTTGTTCGGAGACTTTAAATCCAGCACTATTTTTCCCTCTAACGTTGTTTTGGTGACTTTCCCTGCGCCAGTATCTGTGATGTATAGATATTCATCTCCACCTTCTCTATGGATGGAGAGACCATGGGCACCTGCATAATTGAGTGTCCAGGAACCGAGTAGTTTTCCTGACTTGTCATAGATAATGATATTGTTCTTGGGGTGATCAGTCAGTAAAAATAGACGTCCATCGGCGCTCTGAACCATTTCATGACAGTTATTGACCGGTGTTTTTTTCGGATCGAGGTCTCCCCAGTTCTTTTCTACCCGGTATTTGAAATCTCCATGACCGATGACTTCAGCATTTAACTTTGGACGCGAAATGATATGGAACAATTGAGGAGAAAATTTCAGAAAGGTGCCGGTCAAAAGGGTAGTTTTGATAAATCTTCTTCTCTGCATCAAAGAGTTGGTTTTTAGTTTCATACTTTAAGAATTTATGCACCCCTCTATGATTTGTGAATGACAGAACCCATTTAGTCACACCCCATTCCAATTTCTGACCAATGCTTCTTTTTTGGAAAGATTGTCATATCTGTCATCATCCAGACTCCATACACCGTGCCAATATTTAAAGTCACCCAATCCTCAAACATAATATCCCAGAGCGATTTTGTGATTGCGACCTCAGGTGATTGAGTTAATCAAATTAGGATTTGCATCCTAATTGCCAAAAAGATTAAGAGGGTTTTTCTATTTGTGAGAGAATGGTTCGGTATTTCATTGCTGGATCGATCGAATTGCTTATTAGCTAGGAGAATGCCACCAGGAAATCGAATGTGTTACACGGAGAATATTATCGTTTGCTCATTTGCTCACGAAGCCAGGCAGGTCTGTCGGTGGTAATGTAACTGACACCGGCCTTTTGCATTGCCATCGCGTCTTCTACCGTGTTGACGGTCCAGCACCAGACTTCTTTGTTGGCCCTCCTAAATCTGTCCACCAATTCAGCATTTATGATTTTATAGCTAAGATCAACTCCATCAAGCTGGCTTTTCGCTAGATCCTCAAACCGCTGATCGATGTCCTCAAGAGACGATGATAAGTAATAACATGGGATCTCTGGAAACATGGTTTTCGTTGCTTTTATGGTTGGGTAGTCGAAAGCAATGAATGCAATTTTTCCTGACTTCCAATATTTCTTTATCACCTTATTAAGGTAAGGTAGAATCTCCATTTCGTCTTTTATCTCTATTACGAGGAATTGATTGGAGGGAAGCTTCTTTAAAATGTTTTTAAGCAATGGAATGGTGCTACCAGCATACTTCTTTTCATTGCTATCACGCAGCGTGATGGGTAGTTTCCTGAGATCCTTGTATTTTGTGTCTCTAATAATTATATCCGTATTTAGTAACCTTTCTCCATTGCGATCATGAAAGACAATAATTTTTTTGTCACGGGTGAGCATGATGTCACATTCGGCACCGTCAGACTGAAACTGCCAGGCAAGGTCTAGTGAGGCCTCCGTATTTTCCGGAGCCAAATATGAAGCACCACGATGGGCTATGAATGATATCTGTGCATGTGCAGACATATGTACTAATAGAATTAAAGCAAGAAAAAAGCGATTCATTAAAGTACTTGTGTTTTGACCTGCATGAAGATACAAGAATAGGGTAAATGCCGGAGAAGCATGCTCATACCACCGATCAGAACTTCCTACGATGTTTGGTAGCTTCCCAAATGTTCTGATAGCCTGTTGCCGTTGTAATGAAGTTTTTTCGTCGCAATAGGAAGGATATGTGCATTTGTATGAGTACTTTGAATTAATTTCTTCTAAATCAGTAAATTGCAGTGAGATCTCGCATTGAAAAAAACCGCGTTGTTATTATGATAAAAATGCACTTGTTTAGTATAGCTTCGCTGATTCTGGTCTTCTGGTTTGGTGGCTGCAGTGACCAGGATATTTTAACGACACCATGGAACATGCACGTGATTGACAACACTTCCTTTGGATCAGATGGCACCAAAGTCTACGATGTAAATAATGATGGTTATGAGGACATA
Source organism: Saprospiraceae bacterium (assembly GCA_013001805.1). Taxonomy (GTDB): domain Bacteria; phylum Bacteroidota; class Bacteroidia; order Chitinophagales; family Saprospiraceae; genus JABDMH01. The sequence goes on from JABDLW010000049.1 coordinate 2,875, forward strand.
GTTTGTGGTTGGGAGCAGGGTCATGTAGCCAGGCTCTATTTAAATCCCCAGCAGAAAGGTGTCTGGAGATTTATAGAGATGCCGGCACCCGATGTGGAAGATGCAATCATGGTTGACCTTGACGGAGACGGATCAATGGATATGGTTACCTTTTCGGAAGGGGAGCATCGACGTATCGCTATCCATTGGGCTCCCAGGGGAGAAGTCTATGAAGAAGCTGACCTCTGGAAAACAGAGGACATTCCCTGCACCATTGATGTCACCCAATGGATGTTTGGTCAACCAATGGATGTTGACAATAAAAATGGGATTGATTTAATTGTTGTGGGGAAAAATGAAGGTGCTATCGTGGGCTGGCTGGAGTCACCGGAAGACCCGCGCGATATAGGGGCTTGGAAGTTGCACACAATTGCGCCGGCGAGTTGGGTTATGTCCGTTGAGATTCTGGACATTAATCGCGACGGCAGGCCAGATGTTCTGGTTTCGGATAGGAATGATCAGACCAATGGAGTAAAGTGGTTTCAACACCCTGGATTTCAGGAGGAGGAGCTCGAGACCATCTGGAATGAGCATCTGATCGGTATGCGCGAAATGGACCCGATGTTTCTTGATGTAAAAATAGATGCCAACGGATTATTGGAAATTTGGGTCCCCAATCTTCATGAGAAGATTTTTCAATTTGTCCAGCTGGATGCTGCCGGACTTGATTGGAAGACAGAAAGCATTCCGTTTCCTGAACAGGCGGGGACAGTCGGAAAATCAGCGGCGACGGGGGATATCGATGGTGACGGCAAAATGGATTTGGTGACCACCTACGATGGTGCCGAGAACAGGGCCGGAGTCGTTTGGTCTCACTTCAATGAAAGTACAGGGGATTGGCAACATCACGATGTTAGTGGGCCACTCGGTAACAAGTACGATTTTTCTTATTTATTGGACATGGACCGGGACGGTGATCTCGACATTTTAACCAGTGAAGAAAATAACAATAGCAGTACGGTGGCCGGACTGGGGGTCATTTGGTACGAAAATCCTTTGATTAATCTGGAATGATAATTCACTTAGCTGATGAACTCTACCCTTCAGCAAGTCTCCGGATCCCGAAGAAAGTCACGCGTTGTGGTGATGGGTGT
>JABDLW010000054.1 GCA_013001805.1 Saprospiraceae bacterium
AAGCGCTTTCATGGAGTAGGTATTTTATCCAGAGTAATCAACTTCAGCTAACCAAACTCTTGAAGATAATGATTAAACACCGCACTCGGGCGTATCTTTGCAGTGAATTCGTCATCGGTAAACTTTAGTGTATAATCGGTGGGTGTCCACTTAAGCAACTGCTGGCACATTACTTTTTTCCTTACATTTAATCGCTGAAGTTTAAATTACCCGCATAAATTTTGATCTGAATGAAGGTTTATAAATTAGGAATCTTTTCGATGTTATGCCTGATGATGGGCTCAGTGAGCCTGTCAGGCCAATCCTCAGCAAATGACAAGCTGAAAGCGCTCATCATGGACGGAGAAAGCAATCACGGTGTTTGGCCTATGACCACCATGATGATGAAAGATTATCTGGAGCAGACCGGCCTGTTTTCAGTCGATATTGCACGAACGAAATATACCTGGCAGGGACCTCATTTTGATGCCAGTATTGGACTGGATACCATCATCGAGTTATTGGAGAGGTACCCACTGAATGACGGGCTAACGCGCGTAGCAGTAAACGAGCCAAAACCAGATCCTGACTTTAGTCCTGACTTTGAAAATTATGACGTGATTATTTCAAATTTTGGTTGGAAGGCCTCCGGCTGGCCCGAAGCAACGAAAAAGTCCTTTGAATCCTACATTAATGATGGTGGAGGTCTGGTGGTGATACACGCAGCCAACAATTCATTTGGTGACTGGAATGAGTACAATAAGATGATCGGACTGGGAGGCTGGGGTGGACGCTCTACCGCCTCGGGACCCTATGTCTATTATAATGATGATGGTGAATTGGTGCATGATCCTTCTGAAGGCGACTGTGGATCCCATGGACCACAGCATGAATATGTACTGACCACCCGGTCACCGGAACATCCCATTATGCAGGGACTGCCCCAAAAATGGCTCCACACGAAAGACGAACTCTATGATCGCTTGCGAGGACCGGCAGAGAATATGACAGTACTGGCGACAGCCTATTCCGATGTCGATGGAAACGGTCCGCCCTGGAACAAAAAGGTGAAGGGAACCGGGCGACATGAACCCCTGTTGTTTACGATCGAATATGGTGAAGGACGTATTTTTCATAATGCGTTGGGACACATGGATTACTCAATGGAATGTGTTGGATTTATAACTACTTTTCAGCGGGGAGCCGAGTGGGCAGCTACCGGTAAGGTCACGCAGCAAGTGCCTGGTGATTTTCCGGAGGAGGATGCAACCAGCAGTCGAAAATGGAGTAAATGACCATTATTATAAGGGTCTAGTGCAGCAAACTGCAAATAAGTATAGCATCTAACTTGTTCTTCTGCACCAATACTTCATCATCAGAAGCCTTACGTAGCTATGGCTATGCGCGGTTCTGCTTTTTTGTCTTGGCACAAAGTGGCTACGTTATATACTAAACCTACTTACAGTTTGCTACACTAGGAAGGCTCTTTTGTGCGTGCATCTATCCGGGACTTCAGCTGTTCATATCATTCCTTGCGGTCTTGATCACCAAGTCCACACCGATTTATTATGATCCTGTAGCATTGCAGGCTGACTCCCCCTGGTCTATGCCGGGAATACTCTCATTTTTTTCTTAAGAACTATCCCACGGCAGAAGTTTCAATGATCCGTGCGCATCGACTTTATGTTTCGGGAAACAAGATCTGCTCTTAGCTATTTCAGTTCGAAACTTGATTAGATACTGAGTCAGCCGGCCCAAAATGGCTGGCCTGAGGCTGTCATTTTTTCAATAGTTCTGCATCATCTTTTCTCTCGCTTTGTTCACCAACTCTTCATTTGTGGCCGTACCACAACGGCTTTCTTCGATTCGATTTTGCAATTTAATTTGACAGAATCGGCAGTAGAATTACCACCCAATGTCAACCCTGGTTCCAATTGTTGGATGTGACATCCAGGTTAATCTGTCCATTTGCAGTGCTCTTTGCTGCTTTCGGATAGCTTTTATTAATACCTAAAATATGGTCTAAATAATTGATTATCAGTGATATGCGTCCATGGCGCAATGGCCCTGGCACTATTCTGTTCCTTTTTGGAACCAGAGTGTCGGTCATTTTTCTCCACCATCCACACAGTTAGGTGATATTATTCAGTGCTGATGCATTGAAAATTTAGAAACAAAAAATTCTATATCATGAAAAATTTGAAACGACTTTTAAACATCGTATACTTCACTCTGGCCTCCATGACCATATGTGCCCAAAATGGCATCAATTATCAAGGAGTTCTACGCAATAGCCAGGGCGGTATTATGGCTAATGCTGAGATTGATCTACGGTTTAGAATCCTGCCGCAAGAAGACCCATCGGGACCCGCTGTTTTTGCAGAGGAACATCAAGATATCATCACCAACGATCAAGGTGTATTTCATGCCATTATTGGGAGTGAAGATATAAGTGCATTTAGAAGGGTTGATTTTTCCCGTCCCTACGAAATGGAAGTTTCCGTACGACTCCCCAAAGAGTTCAACTTTCAGATCTTACACCGTTCACCGATGTCGGCAGCACCCTACGCCATGCATGCCTTCTCAGCTGACAACGTAGATGATGCTGATGCCGATCCGGAAAATGAAATACAAACGCTCACCTTTGATGCAACGAAAAACATCCTGAGCATATCGGGTGGAAATCAAATTCAGTTGTCCGGAAATGGTTCGGATGGCGACTCCGATCCCAATAATGAACTGCAGCAGCTAACCAGGCAAGGTAACCGGATCCGGCTTTCACTGGGAGGAGGAGAGGTGATAGATATGGTCGAGGATGCTGATGCTGATCCGGGAAATGAACTACAGTCTTTAAAATTTAATCCATCCAGCAATACACTTAGTATATCCGGTGGCAACAGTATATCACTGCCGCTGGAGACAAATTCAGATGATGATGACGATCCCACTAATGAATTACAAAGAATTTCCTTGCTCAGCAATGGTAAGCTGCAACTTTCAAAAAACGGTGGAGAAATCCAGCTGAATCAAAGTCCACTTATACCGACAAAAGATACGGAAGGAAAATTTGCCTATAAGCTCCTGCAGCCTCTGGCAATTGCCAAAGATCGACCAACCGCTGGAATTACCCTGGATGTAGCCGGTCCGGTCAAGGCTTCTCTCTACCGATTATTTGATGTGAAAATACTGCCGAATGGAAACGGATTCGATGGCCTGCGTTTGGAGAACGACAAGGAAATCCTGGCCAAATTTGTTGCTTCTTCGGGAAGTCGCAGACCAACGCTGGAAGTCGATGAAATTAAGATTGGAAAAGGAAAAGTTCGCTTGTTTAGTCAAACGGGTTTCGATGGTGAGTTCTGGGTTGAAAAGGTGGGGCTGTCGGAAAAATTGATGCGAATCGGTGAAAAAACATCAGCCATCAATACCCAGGATTTGTTTGTTAGTGATCATTTGCATATTTATCATCCCTCAAAAGGGAACGGGCAAACCGGCCTGCAAATTTACAATCTGGGGGGCAAAGGCAATTTTTGGAATCTCTATACTTCCAATACCAATGGCAATTTAGAATTCTGGTTTAAAGGAGCGATTAAATCGCGTATATCTTCTAGTAACGGATCACTCATTACGAATTCAGACCGCAGATTGAAGACCCATATCGAATCAAATTCAACGGTACTTCCTTCTCTGCTGAAATTGCAAGCAAAAAAATATCAATTTAAAAATGATGCAGAAGCAAAACCTACGATTGGATTCATCACTCAGGATGTAGCTCAGTATTTTCCTGACCTGGTGTATACGGAGGAAGAAACATCTTTCCAGGGATTGAATTATCAAGACTTTGCCGTGCTTTCAGTGAAGGCAATACAGGAATTACATGAAATTGTTGAAGAGCAACATACTGAAATCGAAGAGATGAAAGCCGAACTGGAAGACTTAAGAATGCTAGTACTCTGTCAAGCAAAAAATTGTCGTTAATTCTGGGTTCTTTTTGACCTACTCTGAGTTGCAAATACTCAGCAGAGCTTCGGCTATGCTTGTGTTTTGCGCCTTGATTAGGCCTTAAAATAATCTCAGAATTACTCAACATATTTTACTTGACAAAGTACTAGTCACGGATTTGATAAAAAAATAAAGAAACTAGAAATGAAAAATATTATAATACACTTTTTACTATGAAGAATTCTCAGCACTCGCTATTAAAGGTCTGCAGGAGTAGCAAGAAATGATCAGCATGCAGCAACCAGAAATTGCTGAATTGCGAGAAACTGTAATCGGTTTATCACGGGAGATCAGGCGGATGTCAAAAACTCTTCAATCACTAATTAAAGATTAATATCATGAAAATCATACAAGTTTTGATCATAGCTATCTTAACAGTCAGCTCTATTTTTACAAAGGCACAAAGCATCGAAAGGTTTACCCTGGATTTTGGAGGAGGCACGGCTCAGAGCGGAGATCTGTCAATACATTATTCAATCGGTCAACCCTTTACCAATACCATTGACCTGGGAGAGGTCAGCATCAGCGAAGGATTTATTCAGGGGGAATTGGTTGCGATGACCACGGCCGTTGATTATTATCCGGAGGTCACTGCCGAGATTTATCCCAATCCCAGTTTTGATTTGCTTCGTATATCTTCGTCAGAATTTCTCCCTAATAGCCGGCTCTTTTTGCTGGATCTAAATGGAAACATCCTGTTGGAATGCACATTTGACAAGAATGAAGATTTGCAAATTGGCCATTTACCAGGAGGTAGTTATATTTTACGCTGGGTAGATGCACAACACCGTGTGGTTCGTCAATTTAAGGTAATTAAATTCTAAATTGATGAAAGATGGCGAATAATTTTAGGTAGTATGTCCAAGAACCTACTTAACTATTCGTCATTAATAAATAAGTAGAGACTGTTTTCTTTTGCACTTTATTTCAATATTATATAAATATCTAAATCTATAATGTTATGAAGAAATTTATTGTGATTTATCATGCCCCGGTAACTGCCATGCAACAAATGGCGGATGTTTCTCAGGAAGACCAGGCGAAAGGAATGGAAGCGTGGATGACCTGGGCACAAAAATGTGGGGATAAACTGGTGGATATGGGTAACCCCTTGGCCAATGGTCTACAACTTACTCCGGGTGGTGGAAGTAAGACTAGCGACAAGGGCGTGACCGGTTATTCCATATTACAGGCGGAGTCTTTGGATGAGGCAAAGAAACTTCTGTAAGGCCATCCGCATTTGGGATGGAATGCTGCCTGTTCGATAGAAGTGCATGAAACAATGCCATTGCCCGGGATGTAGTGAGTATCTCACTATGCGTTCGAATGCAAGGTCTGGATTGTTAGTCATACAGGTTTTAGGCAGGAAATTGGCAGGAACATCTTGCCAATTTTCTTGTTTAGCCTATGATTTAAATCTTAATTAATGCCCACTCGAATCGAAAAATCAACTCTCTTATTCTTGCAAAAACTTAGTCGCAACAATAATCGAGATTGGTTTAATCAAAATAAGAACCAATACCTCACCGCACATGAAAACATGATCGCATTTGCCGACTCCTTATTAGCAGAGATGCAAAAACACGATCACATAGAAACCATGACGGGAAAGCATGCTCTGATGCGGATTTATCGCGATATTCGATTTTCCAAAGATAAAACCCCTTATCGTACCTACATGGGGGGAGGATTTCGCAGGGCTACCAAAAGGCTTAGAGGGGGTTATTATTTTCAGGTTGGACCGGATGGTGGACTTGCAGCCGGTGGATTTTTTGGTCCAAACCGCGAGGACTTATTGAGGATCCGGAAAGACATTGATGTATTTCACGAGGATTGGAAGAAAGTGCTGAGGGGTCAGGGACTTTCGAGAATATTTGGTGAAATAAAAGGTGATAAATTGATTAGTGCGCCTCGGGGTTTTCCCCGTGATCATGTGGCGATCGATTTGTTACGGCTTAAGCAATTTTATTTCGAACGGATTTTTAGCCCGGAAGAAGTTCTTGATAGTGATTTTTTGGAGGAGGTAAATGATTCTTTTAGAAGTCTTCGACCATATTTGGATTTCATGAGCCAAGTACTCACCACTGACGGGAATGGAGTATCGATTATTGATTGACGGGTAATAAAACTAAAGGGGTTTAATTCAAAATCTCTCATCCTGAGGCTCATTCAGGAGTAAATAGAGGTATGAACTGTGATCTTCCCTCAGACAATTCTGAAGTGAACGCCGTAAATGCAACTACCGGTCTTTTTTCTGAAACGCTTCCAGCACTTTAAGCAGGTGTTCTCTTTTTTGGGGTTCTGTATTGCTCAGGTCTTGGGTTTCCCTGAAGTCGTTGGTCAAATTATATAACTCCACTTGTTTACTTTGGGAATTTAACAGTAGTTTCCAAGGGCCTTCGCGTATGGCATGCTGTCTACCGGTGTTCCAATACATTGTATGTCCTGTATAATCAGTGGTCATACCCGCTATAAATGGCCAGATGTTTTGCCCATCTCGATCCAACTTTTTTACCGCTTGGTCAGATCCGGCTAAGTAACACAAGGTGGGTAACCAGTCAGCAATATGGATCGGTACATCTATAACTCCCACCTCCAGGTGACCCGGCCAGTTGAGAATTGCAGGCACCCGAATGCCTCCCTCATACAAATCTGTTTTCCAGCCACGCAATGGAAAATTGTTGCCTAACACCTGATGGGGTTTGTCAGCATACTTTCCATGGTAATGAGTTGCATTGTGCCAGTCAAGTTGGCCTCCGTTGTCACTGATAAAAAGTACAAGTGTGTTTTGCCGATGCCCCGATCTATCCAGAGCATCAATGATTTCCCCTATGCCCGAGTCCATATGCGTTACGCTAGCCGCAAAAAGTTTGCGTGAGGAGGACATGGAAATCTCAGCATACATCTGGGTCCATTTTTCCGGCTCCTCAAGAGGATAATGCGGAGTGCTATATGCCACGTAGAGAAAGAATGGACGGTTGCGTTGCATTTCGATAATTCTGATCGCTTCTTTTGTAATTAAATCGGTGGCATGCCCTGTTTCTTCAAAAAGTACATCATCGCGGTGCCATGACTTTCTACCGGTTTTGTATTCGTGGGTGTAGGGATCGATCTGTCCATCAAAGTAACCATAGGAAGATTGAAAGCCATATTTTAGAGGTGTGTAGGGCGGTGAACCCATGTGCCATTTGCCTACTATGGAGGTAGCATATCCATTTGCTGTAAGAATGGAGGCTAATGTTGGATCACCTAAGTCGATTACTTGCCCATAAGCTGGAGCTGTTACTCCATATCGGCTGGGATACAGTCCTGTCATCAGACTGACTCTGGTCGGTGTACAGGTAGGCATGACGTATTGCTGGGTCAATCTAATGCCCGATTTCGCTAGATTATCGATGTTCGGAGTTTTGATCGACGAACCTTGATATCCCACATCGGACCATCCCAGATCATCAGGCATGATGACAAGTATATTAGGTCTATCTGTCGTACGGTTTGTGGCTTGTTCCCTGGGTAGGTAAGCATAAGAGATGAGCGCAGCAATTACCACAGGAATGTAAAATATTTTGATGGGGTCAAGAGTCATTCGTGCGCTATTAAGTAGTTTTGATTGATCACTGAAAATGAGCAACTATCATTTGCCAGTATATCATTTATTCTCGATTTTAATCCATGTTGTGCTATTGCATGAACATACAATTAAGTAGTAAATTGGGAAAAATAACTCAATTCCTTTACATATTTGGTAACTTGGGATTGGGTAACTTTACTCACATACCCCAGGTAGCCATTTTATCTACGAATTAATTAGTCCAATAAATTAAGTAAATGAGCTCAAACAGAAGAAAATTTATCAAAAAAGCAACTGCCGGAGCGGCAGGTTTCGTGGTAGGAAAGTCGGCGATGGCGATGCCGGCACGGAGTTACCGGAAAATAATTGGATCTAACGATCGACTCCACATTGGGATCGTTGGATTAGGCCGTCGATTGGGGGCTTATGTACCACCCATCGGCGACTCCGGGAATAATGTGGAATTATCCTACTTATGTGATGTCATGAAAAGTCAGCGCGAGGCTGCTGCACAGCGTTTTGCTAAACACATTGATTACAAACCTAAGCTGGAAAATGATATTCGTAAGGTGATCGATGATGCTCAGGTCGACATAATCATTAATGCGACTCCGGACCATTGGCATACTCCTGGTGCGATCATGGCTTTAAAGGGTGGAAAACATGTTTATGTGGAAAAGCCCTGCAGTCACAACATGTTTGAAAATGAACTGATTGTTGCTGCCCAGGAGAAATATGATAAGGTAGTCCAAATGGGTAATCAGCAGCGTTCGTCTGACCATACCATAGAAATTATAGATCAAATTCACAACGGCGTCATTGGTACACCGTATAAGGCGGTAGCATTTTACTCCAGCAGCCGGGGAGAGGTACCGATGCAGAAGAAAACTGCTATCCCGGAAGGCCTGGATTGGGAGCTCTTTCAGGGACCGGCACCACGCCGCGACTATACGGAAGAAACCTGGGACTACAATTGGCATTGGTACGGTTGGGATTACGGTACGGCTGAATCTGGTAATAATGGTACGCATGAGATCGATGTAGCCCGGTGGGCACTACAGGTTGATTATCCCCAACGCGTTTATGTTGAGGCCGAGAAGCGACATTTTCCCGAGGATGGTTGGGAAATGTATGATACCATGCTGGCAACATTTGAATTTGCCGGTGATAAGATCATTCAGTGGGACGGAAAAAGCCGGCAAGGATTTAATACCTATGGATACGGTAGAGGTACGGTAATCTATGGTACGGAAGGTTCGGTCATTGTCAATCGCAATCTATACATTTTGCATGATCGCAGTGGAAAGGTAGTTCGAACCAATGAATCCTCGTCCCAGGAAGCCGGAACAGCCCTGGGTGGCGGAGGAGATATGTCAACGACACACGTGGTCAACTTTTTTGATACCATTCGGGGTAAGGGAAAGCTAAATGCTCCTATTTCTCAAGGTGCCGTTAGCCAGGCATTGGTACACTATTCGAATATTGCTTATCGACTGAAGAAGGCGATAGAGGTTGATGATATGTCAGGAAAAATCTATGACCGGGATGCAATGAAACTTTGGGGTCGGAAATATGAAGCAGGTTGGAAG
>JABDLW010000086.1 GCA_013001805.1 Saprospiraceae bacterium
GGCTAAGTATTTTGTTCTAATTTATGCCGCTATCGAATTATTTTTCGGGGTGAGTAATTTGAATCCGGGAGTAGCGCACTTTGCTCATCTAGGGGGAGCTTTATTTGGGGCCTTAATTATTTTATATTGGCGTAAATCAGGTTTTAGATAATGCTACAATCGATTTTAGCAGATATACGTAGGGAATTCTCTTTTGGCAATGTGGTAACTCGCCTGGTCATCATCAATGTCTGTGTCTTTATCGCAGTCAATTTGCTTCGCCTGGGCTTTTATCTTGGCAATGCGGGAATTATTCCTCCACTATACCGCGATATACTGAATTTTTTCTCAGTGTCTTCCGAGCTCATGCATAATCTTACCCATCCATGGGTGTTTGTGACCAGTATATTTTTGCATGAGGGCTTTTGGCATCTCCTGTGGAATATGCTTTTCCTTTACTGGTTTGGCCGTATTGTTGGTGACCTGCTCGGTGACCGTAAGGTTTTTCCTATTTACCTGCTGGGGGGCATGGTAGGTTGCTTTGTATTTTGGGCCAGTGCACAACTCCTGCCATATTTAGGAGGTAGTGTGGGTTATGCAATGGGTGCCTCAGCCGGTGTAATGGCTATAGTAGTAACGGCCGGCATGATTGCACCTGATTACATCATTCGTCTTCTTTTCATTGGGGAAGTAAAATTAAAATATGTGGTGGCTGCGTTGGTCCTGCTGGATCTGTTTGCCGTGGCGGGAAATAGCAATACCGGCGGGCATTTTGCACATATAGGCGGTGTGATCATGGGGTGGCTGTTTGTGGCCCAGTTGCAGGCCGGCAACGATTGGTCCGAGGGAGTTAACAGTATTCTTGATCGCCTGGAGCGATTTTTTACTGCTGAGAAGGTCACGGTAAAAAGTACTAAGGAAGCAAAGTTAGTGGTCAAACATACCTACAGGAAGAAAGATCCGGAACAATTTTCCGATGATGAAATTCAGGAAAGGGTGGATCAAATTCTGGAAAAAATTAAACAAAAGGGATACAATAGTCTTTCCGTTGAAGAAAAGGAATTTCTTAATAATGCCAGTTCGCGATGAAGTGGTTTTTAAGACTTCTCCTTTGGGTCAATGGAGCCATTGTTCTTCTGACCATCACCGGGTATCTCGCTTCGTATATTGCACCATCCAGAATTGCATTTCCACAAGCTGTCGGGTTATTTATGCCCTGGCTTCTTCTCACTAATCTGATTTTTACCATCTTTTGGCTATTTCTGCGACGACGATGGTTCTGGTTATCATTTGGCTGTCTGGTGCTGGGAGTTGGTCAATCTTCGCGATTTATTGGGTTCAATTTTCAGCAAGAAAGTGATGCGCAACAACTTGGAATCTGCAGCTTTAATAGTCAGAGCTACAATGAAAGCGATCATCTCAACGGCTTTTTGGCCGAGATACACGGTCAACACCAGCTTGATTTCATTTGCTTGCAGGAGATCACCGATGATCATTTGGAGTCCTTAAAGAAGACTTCTGAATTGCAGCATCATTACTTTCATAGGGGGAAAGCGATATTGTCAAAATTTCCCATAATCTCCCAGGGAAATATTCAATTTGATCAATCAGTTAATGGCTGTATATGGATCGACATCGTCTACGATCAAAAAACCATCAGGATCTACAACTTGCACCTGAAAAGCAATCAGGTAACGCGGGAAGCAGAAACGGTCTTAGATGATATCAATACCAACCGGGCCAAAGCATTTAGTGACATGCGGCGGATGGTGTCCAATTACCAAAAGAATAGTGTAACAAGAAAAGATCAGGTGGATCGAATCCTGAGAGATATAGATCACGTATCTCATCCTATGATTCTGGCGGGCGACTTCAACGATACACCTTTTTCATATATCTATCAACAGATCAGTAATAGACTTACCGATCAATTTAAAAAGAAAGGGCTGGGTATCGGTAGCACTTATGCCGGAGCATTACCTGGTTTAAAAATAGATTATATTTTTGCAGACGAAAATTTTGAACCACTCGATCATTCGATTTTGAAAACTCCCATATCAGATCATTTTCCAGTGCTCAGTACTCTGAAAATAAAAAATTGATGCACCAACTCTTTGTATACAACAGCCTCACCAAAGAAAGAGAGCTATTCGAACCCATTCATGAGGGCAGAGTGGGCATGTACGTTTGTGGCCCGACTGTCTACAGTGATGTACATCTGGGCAATTGCCGCACATTTACCAGCTTTGACATTATCTACCGTTTTTTATCATACCTGGGCTATAAAGTACGATATGTGAGAAATGTGACCGATGTTGGCCATTTAGAAGGGGATGTCGATGTTGGTGCCGAAGACAAAATCTCAAAAAAAGCCAGGCTGGACCAACTTGAACCTATGGAAGTGGTGCAAAAGTATGCCAACGGGTTTCAGGATATGATGCAAATCTTCAATCTGCTCCCACCCAATATCGAACCTAGAGCTACCGGTCACATTATCGAGCAAATACAGATGATTCAGACAATTTTGGATCGGAGGTTGGCGTACGAAAAGAATGGATCTGTCTACTTTGACACGCCCGCGTACATTGAGCAAAACCACCCATACGGAGTACTTTCAGGTCGGGTGATCGACGACCTAATTCAGGAATCCCGGGATGATCTGAAAGGGCAAAGTGAGAAAAATCACCCCTCAGATTTTGCTCTGTGGATCAAAGCCGGTCCAACTCACCTCATGCGCTGGCCATCTCCCTGGTCTGACGGATTTCCCGGATGGCATTTAGAATGCTCCGCCATGAGTACCAAATATCTAGGAACCCATTTTGACATACATGGCGGCGGCAATGATCTAAAGTTTCCTCATCACGAAAATGAAATTGCTCAAAATGTGGCAGCGTGTGGCTCCACACCGTCCAAGTATTGGTTGCATACCAATATGCTGTTGTTAAATGGTAGAAAAATGTCCAAGAGCGAGGACAATTCCGTAACACCACAACAGCTGTTTACCGGAGACAGCAAACACTTTAGCAAGGGTTTTACACCTATGGTAGTGCGATTTTTCATGTTGCAAGCACATTATCGCAGCACCCTTGATCTCACCGACGATGCACTATTGGCGGCAGAAAAGGGTTATCGAAGGCTAATGGAAGGAAATAAGGCACTAGGGAAATTGCAAGGTAATAATACTGGTGATGCAAGTGAGTTGGATCGCGAAATGGGTGCATTGATGGTTGGTGTATTGGAGGATATGTGTGATGACTTTAATACCCCTAAGGCTCTGGCCAAATTATTTGAATTGACCAGCAAAATAAACGCATTAAGTGGTCAGCAGTTGGATGCAGGTTTACTGAGCAAAAGTACCTTGGAGAGACTGCAAGAGATATTTCCTGCGTTCCTGTTTAATGTATTTGGATTAAAAGACGATAGCAGTGACCAGGATCAGGATATAGTCAATGGACTCATGGAGTTAATCATCGACTTACGCAAAGATGCAAGAACAAATAAAGATTGGGGTACGGCTGATAAAATCCGGGACGGACTTACCGAACTATCAGTTCAAGTTAAAGATGGAAAGGATGGTACTTCCTGGTCTAAAATTTGATCGGGACTAATTTTTTCGAACAACCTATGTTAAGACAAGTATCCTTCTTATTGTTTGCAATTTATCTGGGTTTATCAGCTTGTAAATCTGATGAACCTGCATCAAATAGCTCTGAGCCTCAGTCGCCCATCAATGTGATTGTACCTGCCTTCAACCGGGATTCGGCACTGGCTTATGTGGAGAAACAAGTAAATTTTGGCCCACGAAATCTGGGCAGTGAAGGTCACGAAGCTTGCAAAGATTGGATCGTAAGCAAACTGAATGAGTTTGGGTTGAACGTCGAGGAGCAGGCATTTACAGCCAATCTGTATACCGGAGAATCATTTCCCGCCACAAATATTTTGGCATCCATTAATCCGGCAATGGCCAAGCGTGTGGTCTTGGCCGCACACTGGGATACACGCCACATTGCGGAAAAGGAACCGGATGTCCAAAGAAGAGCGGAAGCGATCCCCGGGGCAGATGACGGAGCAAGTGGTGTAGCCGTCTTGCTGGAGATTGCCAGAACCTTACAGGCAAATCCAATCGACTTAGGAGTCGATTTCGTTTTCTTTGATGCGGAAGATCACGGAGACAATAATGGCCAATCCGATACCTGGTGCCTGGGCTCACAATACTGGTCAAGAAATCTGCCTGCGGCCAACCGGCCTCAGTATGGTGTTTTGCTGGATATGGTTGGATCGAAAGGTGCTAGTTTTCCCAAAGAGGCTATTTCGGTTAATTATGCCAATACGATAGTGGAAAAGGTCTGGTCCTTAGCCCAGTCAATGGGGTATGGACATTATTTTGTCAATAAAAAGGTGCCCTCCATCACCGATGATCATCTCTTTGTCAATCAGTTGGCGGGATTGCCTATGATTGATATCATTAACCATACAGGAAATTCCTTTGGTAGCTACCATAACACCCATGGCGATGATA
>JABDLW010000757.1 GCA_013001805.1 Saprospiraceae bacterium
CCTTTTAATCGCGCTAAAAAATGTTGGATTTTTTCCTTGACCTCCGACTCATCAACGTCATGCCAACAATGAAAAGTAAGGCTATCTGAAGATTCACTACGAGCTACCACATCGTACATTTCACCCCGGTATTCAAATTCATCTTCGCGCTCCCAGCGCAGAATCTGCTGATCTTCCTTAGCTATCCTGATTACAGTGAGTAACGATGTCTCAATACCGGCCGCCAACAAGTGACTGACATTTTGTTCTACAGATCGTTCCTCGATTGTTAGAATACACCATCCTATTATAAATGGCAATAAAAGGCTACTGACTAAGCCCCAGGCCGATATCTTTTGTAGAGATCTCATCTAGCACTCAAAACTACGAAATTGCCCGAACCCGACTTCACTTTGTGTAGTTGCCTGACCATCAGTGGTCAAGTATTTTACCCCTCGGGACGGATAGTGGATGTGGCAGAGATCAGTTGAATATGTCAAGGCCATTTTGATGTTATCTATTGCATGCAAATCATATTAGAACCGAAGTCATCGTTTAACCCAATATGCAACAAAGAACCATCCTAAACGTTGAAAAATTTTCTGAGCAGAATACATTTTTTCTCAGAAAACTTTTTTGTAAGGAGAATATTTAGTAAAATCACTTACGCATTTTAAGTAAGATGTTTACGTGCATCGCCTGGCAGCCATCCTGACCCCATCAGGTGGCATGTCGTATTGGGATGATGTTAGAAAATGTCAGCCCGTGTCCCCATGATATCTGTCAAATCTTATTTAGAACTGACTAAGAACATCGATACTCATTCGTTGCAGGTCGGTTTGATTTTCTGTCTTTTGTATTATGCGACAACCGGATTCGCTTTGGGGGAAAACGTTAACATGTTTGATTCGGTAGAATCCACACTTTTAAATGATCGCAATGAAAAGCCTGGAGTGGGTTTGCCAGATGATTATGCGGAGCAGATCCAGGATCTTCTATCAATAAACCCCGTGGACCAGGCACCAAATAATGTTTTTGGATTGACATGGCTTGATAAAGAAGAACATCAGATAGCAGATAATCCGGATGGACTGAATAAGTCTACGGACTTGATCACTAAGATTCAAGAGGCAGGAAATTTTGTTGCCAGATTTGATGGACGCACTCTGATGCAGGTGCCATTGGGCATAAATGGTCATTTTGGCGATCTACCATACATGATCGGATTTGACAATATTAGATTACATACAGACTATGCAAGCGTTGATGTTGTGGCCTCGTTATATCTACCTTTTCTGGGAGATACGCTCTATTTTATTGCTGCCGGTCTAAAATATAATAACCGTTCGGGATTCATTGGTGAGGCGCGTCTTCAACTTGTTCAGGATTTTGCAGTTGAAATAAATCCGCAGAAATCAGCCGTCATATTCCGTGGCTTTCGCAGTAAATCTACGACCGGGTCATATCTCGATATTGACTGTGATGGTGTAAAGAATATCCATTTGGGAATGGATTTTACATTTAATCCCGGATTTATTAAACCGGTAAAGTCTTCTCAAAAATATGTTCGGATATATACAGAAGTCAATTATGATCAGGAAAGTGGATTTATAAGTGACGATTTGTCTATGACGCCATTTTATTTTAAGGATTTCGAAGATGTCGCTTTTTCTATCGATGACCTGTCAATAGATTTTGACGAGACCAAAACTACGATTCCTTATATTGAAAAATATCTGTCGCAGCTCGAAGGAGCTGATTCTCCTGCGGGTATTTCTCCGGACCAGTGGACAGGGTTTTATTGCAAAAATTTCCATCTCATAATCGGGAATAAATATATAACTAATGGCAGCGGCAAACCCGTAATAGTTGAGGGTAATAATATCATTATTGACGATTTAGGATTTACGGCTCAATTGAGTGTCCAGAAAGATTTGTTGGCTCTGCGTGAGGGTACTATTGGTGGCTGGGCATTTTCAATCGACCGGGTCGATTTGGGCATTTTGGCGAATCGGTTTAATCGGTTTGGTTTTGGAGGACTTATTCATGTGCCGATTATAGATTCCAAAAAACCAGGGCCTAAAGAGATCGCAGCCATCGATGGAGAAATCGACACTGGTCCGGAAGATCCGACCAATTGCCTCCGTTATGAAGCGAATTACCAGCCAGATAGTAGTAACCTGAGCCTGCGGGTGGAAAAGTTTGATAGTGTGGATTTCAGTATACCTATGTTTTTTGCTGATATGACAATTCTCCCAGGTTCTTATTTGCAATTTGAGTCGGCAGAAGAGCATAAAATTGAAGCATATTTAAATGCCGACATCAGTTTCGAGGGGAAACTTGATGGTAATTCAAATATTCAAATTCCAGGATTGTTTTTCGAAGGGCTCTATGTTTCCAATAGGATACCGTATCTGGCGGTGAAGCAGATTCACCCAATTAGGAAAGATAGTTCGAGCCTGGGAAAATTCCCTTTTACCTTCGAAGCGATTTCACTTGACAATGTAGAAGAGGAACAATATGGCAGCCAGTTGAAAAAATTAAGTTTAACCAATTTGTCCCTAAACCTGGGTGACATTACCAGTGGTGATGCACTTAGGATTTCTTCCAGCCTTGATATTTTTTTTGGTCTAAAGCCCGATGGATCCAAACATAAGTGGAGAGGTAATGGAATTAGTATAAATAAGTTCGGATTTGAAGGCACCCTGCCTGGGATCGAATATGTGGTTGGAGAACTTGCGTTTTATCGACAAGATCCGATGTATGGTACCGGCTTTGCCGGAGGGGGCAAGGTTCGGTTTGGTTTTATCAATGCGGATGTTAAAATGATGTGTCAATTTGGAAGTACTGGTGACATGGGATATAAATACAGTTTTGTGGATGCAGCTCTAGATTTCGAAGAGCCGGTCGTGGGGGATAAAACTTTTGCTGCCCATATGTTGATGGCTGGTTACCACAAAAATATGATACGTGAAGACGTGACCGAGTTTATTGTGGGTGCCGGTATGCAAACTAGCGGAAACGAAGTAACGGCCATATTAGGGGGGCAGTTTCCGGACAACCGTTTTACCCCGTCTCTTGGTTCCTGGGGCATAAGAGGTGGCCTGGTTGCCAAGGTGGGAGAAGGTGCGATTCTGGGACTGCGAATCATTCATGAAAAACGTTTATCGGATCAACAGGGCATATCTTCCCGCTTCTTTTTTGAAGGTCTGGTTGAGCTAATGCCTAAAAGTGACATCCGGGATAGCCGGGCAAAAGATCGTTTGGTAGGAGAGGATGAAGCTTCAGAAGCGCAAAAAGGGAATGTGCCCGCAGAGTTCAGGGGTGAAGGTGCCTTTGGGGGTTACATCCGCATTGATGTAACCAAAGACAAGCAAGGCACCACCTTTAACGCAGCACTTGGTATGCACGGCCAGGTGGGTCCTATCCGGGTGGCATTCTACGGTGAATATTACAAAAGTCCTGATAGCTGGCACTTATTTATCGGTACACCAGAGAATAGAGTTGGAATCGAATATGGAGAATCATTGAGTGATGTTGTTTCGGCTTCGATTGGTATCTACGGTTATTTCATGATTGGGAATAGTAAAATGATGCCGGCCGGACTTCCCGTACCCTATGCCCTTTCGCCCACTAATGGAAGCAATCTTAGAATTGCCTATGATAGCTTAAGGCAGAACCCTTACACAAACATTTTTTCCACTAATCGTAGGGAACTTGGTCAAGGTAATGCTATTGCGTTTGGCGCAGGTATCGGACTTCGTGCTGCAATAAATATTCCGGACGCGGACCGTCGATGGCTATTTGTGGATGCCGGTGCAGATATCGGCTTCGATCTTTTGCTAGCAAGATCCAAACCGGAATGCAACATGATGAATGTATCTGGCTTTGGCATGAATAATTGGTACATGTATGGACAAATGTATGCTGGAATTTCAGCATCGGTAGGTTTTGTGATCAAGCAAAAAATGCTAAAAATATTTGATGGTGCTGCTTGTGTCATATTGACTGGTGCTGGATTTGGACCCACCTGGGGAGTAGGTACATGGCGACTGCAATATCAATTTCTTTGGAAGAAAGGAGAAGCTCAGGGTATTTTTAAATTTGGTCAACCATGCAACAATATCACATCATCATTTGATCCTGGAAAAATACTTGAGACGATTTATCCCTCACGAGTAATCAGGGGAGAAACCGAAACTTCTCAAGAAGCAGTTGTTGGCATTAATAGTGATTTTAAAATGGAATTTGCGATGGCTGCAGATCGCCCAACGCAGCAGTCATTAGTTAATTTTGAAGGGGGAGATACCGAGTATTTCTACACTCACCTGGAATCTGGCGTAACACTAAGTCGACCCGGTGGAGCATTGGTCGAAGGTGATATATTGTTTGAGCAAGACGGCCGTACAATGATATTCAGACCCCGGGAAATGCTTATTCCCGGAGAGGAACTTGTCTTGCATCTTAAATCAACTGTGTATGATGAGCGGGGAATTTTCCAACTCGATGGAGAGACATTTAGAGTTGATACTATAGTACATTATCAGGTAGATCCAAATGGTGTTTTTAACCTATCCACCACTGATGTTGTGGTGAGCTATCCTATCGTTGGTCAAAAATATTTTCATAAGGACGAATTTGATCGCCTTATGGTGAGTTATGGTAAGAACCTGCCGGTTATTGAAGACTTACAACTTAGCAGTCATCTACTGCGAAGTAATGTAAGTGATTATGAAGAAATCGAACTGGGAACAGTTAAGGAGGAAAAGATTGGGTTGGTACAGAATAGCTTTGACCAACTGGAAAATTCCGAAAATTATCGGTGGGTATTAAGAGTGACAACAAATTCTGGTAGAACTGCGGATATTGCGCAGATTGATTTTTCTACCAGTAGCTATGCTGTATTTGCCGAAAAAGTAAAAACAATTAAAATAGCCACGCTGTCCTTGAGCAATCATCAGGCTGATACCACGCTGCCGTTGGTAATATCTGCCTCTGAGCCAATTGAAATGTTTTCCGGAAACGTAAATACCTCCTTTCTAGCCGACAAAAATAAAGCCGATCAGGAGGCTATTAATAACGGAAATATCAAATCGAACACTGAAGCTAGATTGCCAATAATGGAGGGAACTTCCTATTTAAGTAGGTTTCTAAGTACGTTTAAATATGATAAGTCTTACGACTATTTTTCCGAGATCTACCTTCGGCATATACCTTATGGGACTAATGTCGAAATCAATTGTATGGTCGATGATAGTAGTCCAGATAATCAAAGTAAAGCCAACCCAGCTGACGCAATCCAATTTCATAAAATGTATGCCTGGACTGACAAACTATTAACATTTGATCGCGACACAGTGCAGTACAATATTTTGCAAAACTTCAATCGTGACCACATAAAATTTAAAATGGCTAAGCCGAAGACGCCGGCATATTATGCTGATTGCGAAAATTATTCCCAAGGGAATGTACCCTTTTATAAACCGGGCTTATACTTAATTAAATTGCGCTACTTTATTCCAGGATTTGAGCAATATTCCCCGGCATCAACAAATGTAGAATTTTCACTTGAAGAATAGTTTACTAAAAATATTATTTGCTGTATATAGTTTTTACGCATTTCAGATAAATGCCCAGGACTCGGTTTTTGTGCACGCACAGTTTGACCAGGAGTCCTTAAAGATCCGGTGGTCTTTTTCGGGTTTGGAGGCTATGCAAATGGCATTTGACCGTACCTGGCAACTAAAGATATACGAAGATGAAGAATCCATGCTTGTGCACGAAATTAATGTGCGTCCCAAAGAAAATGCTGAAATTTTACGATTTATTACATCGGCTTCAGATAGTGTCACCTACGAAATATACAATGACCTGATAGGTGGTAATTTGCTTCTTGAATCTCCTGATCAGGAAGCTTGGTTTGAATTAGGATTTTATTTTGGCCTCTTCGATAATTTTGAACTTTCCAAGGCTTTGGGATTGGGCCATGAAATAAATGGTCTCGATAAGACCAGGCCATATCGTATTGAAATAAATCTGCAAGATGCCAATCCTGCCCGCTTTCGAGTAGCAAAGAAAAAGGTTATTTATCAGGATCCGGTAATTCGTCCAAAACCTGATTTATTGTCTCTTGAATGTAATGATAATGTAGTCACAGTGACTGGTTTACTTAATGAGTCGGCTCAGTATTATTCATCGTTTGACCTGGAGAGGACTGTCCAGGGTATTGACTCTTTCAAACAGATAAATCGCAGGCCTTTAATAGTAAATTATGCTTATGAAGGATCATTGATTTCTCAAAGGGATACGATAAGTGGGGAAGGCACCACACGCTATCGATTAATTGGAAAAGATTTCTGGGGTGACTACGGTCCTTATTCCGATATCGCCTCGATTGACCCTTGTCATATTACCTATGTGCCACCCTATCCAGTGCTGATTAAGGAAACTGAAGAACCGGAATCCATGGTCATTTCCTGGTTGATTCCTGATTCACTCCATAACCTACTTGCTGGCTTTAATATCTATCGGTCTAGTGAAAAGTTTGGTAGACAGGAAAAGCAAAATAGTGTAATTTTACCAGCAACACAATTTACATTTATTGATAGGAATCCACTCTCAGTGGCTTACTATCAGGTAGAAGCTATCTATGAAAAAAATAAGGTAAAAAGATCTTTGTCGGTCCATGCTGCCTTGCTAGACACCAAAGCACCAGCTAAACCGGCCAATCTGCAGGCTCATTTGGACACTAATTCCAGAGTCGTCACATTAAAATGGGACGAAGTAAAAGATAATGACCTTAAAGGGTACCGGGTATTTTTTGCCCATGGTCCGGAATCGGCCAGACTTCTATTAAATAACTTGGAGACAACCAATCCGTTCATCCATGATACGCTTAGTAAAAATCACTTGCATCAGAAAATTTATTATTGGGTTACCTCACGGGATTTCAGCCAAAACGAGTCCTTTTATTCGGATAGCGTAATTGTCACAATTCCCGACATCATACCTCCCGCTGCACCACATCTCACCCACATCGTCTCTGACGAACATTACTTAGATGTTTACTATGATCGTTCTGCCTCTACGGGCGTAATTATGCACCTTTTGCAAAAGCGGAGAAGAGGAGATTTGGATTGGACTTCCATTC
>JABDLW010000114.1 GCA_013001805.1 Saprospiraceae bacterium
GATCCGAAGAAGGTGCGATGAGGGTGGTGGCCATATTCTTAATTGAATAATAATAGCGGGTATCTGGTGTAAGGCCGCCGATAGTTAGTTCATGATCCACTTTCACAGAATTACTGGAATCCTCTTCATTTAATTGATTGGTAGACAGCCCATAGCAAATCCATGATTCGGTGGGAGCACTGGTACGCCACTTAATTGTGATTGCCGTATCGGAAAGCTTTTGTAAATAGGGACCTCGGGTTACATTGACAAAACCCACCGGATTTGCTACCAGCCGAAAATCAAAACTTATATCTGAACTTCCGGCGCTACGCTGATGCACTTCCACGGCAACAACATTATTTCCATTCACTAAAACATTGGCAATATTGAAAGTAATCGCAGCATTGTCCGAACTGCCACTGGTGGCAAATGTGCTATAAGTAACTTCTCCTGCCGGCATGTTAATGCGTCCGACTTCTTCACCGTTGATATACACGATAGCTCCATCATCATAAATAAGTGATAAATCCAAATTTCCAAAAATTGAAGCATCATTCACCACAAAGTCATGCCGGAAATAAGCTGTGAGGACCGAATCTCCAATGATTGTCTGCTCGTCACCATCTCCATATCCTAATTGGGCCTGACCCTGAGACCAGGATTGATCATTGTAATCTAAATCCTTCCAAGGTAGCATACCTTGCACTGCAGGTTCCTGTGCCAAATCGGAATAAGACCAGGTTGAGGAATAGGGCACAAGTGTGGTTTGTGCCATGCTAAGTCCAACGAAGCCGGAGGAGATAAACCAGATAAAAATACATTTGGGTAACTTATTCAAAAGCGTAATTTTCCATTTGAAATAACATGGCTTGTGAATTCTCCTTCAATTCAACCACCGATTTCTGTCTTTGGATATGTAGGGGTAGTTTTCCAATCTCCTTTATCACCTGTAGCAAATCTGCGCGTACGGAAATTAAATCTCCCATCTCATGGTACAACTGGGCACGTATAAACAGGGCAAACTCCTTGCGCGTATTCTGGTTAAGGATTTTCGTTTGCAATTTCACAGCATTCTCCAGTCGTCCGGTTTGCTGATAAAATACGCTCAGTTTATCTACCAGGCCAGGTAAATATCCAAATTGTTTAATAGCCCCTTCCAGGCAATCGATCTTCTCATGATGCTTGCCCTGCAAATGCAATAGATTTGCCTTTGCTAAAAAGTGTTCCGGTCTCACGAAGGGAGCATTTTCGATATAGGCATGTAGCCAGAATGCGGCCTCATCCAGCTGACCCAGATGTTCGAAGGAGCGGGTGAGCAGATAACATGCTCCACCTCCTAAATCTGCTGATGTCTGACTCTTCAAAAGATGCCTTACGCATTTCTTATAATGTCCAAGTTCGAAACGTGCTTTAGCCAGCAAATAATAGTGCCTGGGGGTTCGATGACCATTGGAAATACAATGCCGGAAATCCCGGATTGCTCTGCGATAAGATTGATGTTGCAGAAAAAGGCTGCCACGCTGCAAAAACAACTCAAAATCTGAAGGATTTTTTTCAATTTCCTGAGTGACAAATTGGATTCGTTCATGCAGATCACCGTGTCCCATCAGTGGGGCCGAAGTAAAGGTTAGAATTAAAATTGCGAGATATGTAATCTTCATGTAGCTCCGATAATCGTTGTGCCTCAAATATCTTGCCGGTATCATTGGATTCAGTAAGTGTTCGTTAAAACAATCGGTTCTGAATGAGCCCCGAATATGAATCATTGAAAGATTCAGGCCGACGCAAGAAGTGGTCCGCTATTTACTCAACGAAGATAAAACCGGTTTATTTGAAAATAATGCCAAAGCAAATGGCGCTGTGAAGATTTTCACCTCTCTTTTTACGTGAGAAAGTTACTATTCTCTATCACTTTTCAAATATACTTGTACCGAAAAATCATGAGCACCAAAGGAATCACAAAATAATTGATTTCCATCATTGATCTAACGCCTTATAATTGTTCGTGTATTGAGTTTGAAGCAAAACACAGCTAAGGTTAACTATCGCACGACTAAAAATCATCAGTATGCCTGCCCAAATGGGTGCTATGGAAGATGCAATGGTTGAAAAACTTAAGCTTTTTACCAGTAAATTAACAATGGTCAGAATTTGATAATTTCCATTATCATATATGTGGAACGATAGTATGAGTATGAGAAACCCTGTGCGAAGAAGAAATTCGGAACCATTTTAGTGCAATTTTTAAAAAAAAAGTTACATTGAGCCTTGAAATAGCCTTGTGCTTACACCGCTCAAAGAGGACCAATCTTCTTAGCACTAGTGCTGCCTTACTGACACCACTATGTCATGTTAAATAACCGGTAGATCCCTAATTTTTTAATTAATCTCAAATAACAACTATGAAAAGAATTTGTACCTTTTTAATTGCCATGCTCATGATGGCTTCAGCACTTAATGGGCAGCATTCCGTAGCCAGGCAATGGAATGAAGTGCTTCTGGAATCCATACGTCATGATTTAGGCCGGCCGACAGTCCATTCCCGGAATTTATTCCATATATCCACCGCCATGTATGATGCCTGGGCAGCTTATGACGATGTTGCCGTCCCTTGTTTCCTGGGCAACGAGGTTGGACCCTATCAATTTTTGTTTGATGGTGTCGAAATTCCCGGCGATCCGGTCTCCGTTAAAAATGCTCAGAATATGGCGGTAAGCTACGCTGTTTACCGGCTACTGAAGCATCGATTTGCACATTCGGTTGGGGCCGGTTTTATTATTCCACTGGTAGACTCACTGATGCTGTCGTTAAACTACGATACCGCATTAGTCTCAACCGATTATACTCAGGATGGACCTGCTGCTTTCGGTAACTATCTGGCGCTCAGCATAATCGAATTTGGTTTTTTGGATGGGGCAGACGAAGAGTTTGATTACGAATATGATGACCTATTCTATCAACCGGTAAATCCACCTCTGGCACCCTCCTCACACGGGGATCCAAGTCTTATCGATCTTAACCACTGGCAGCCACTGGCGCCAGACTCCATTACTCCAAGAAGGTTTCTCAATCCACAATGGGGAAGGTGCACACCATTCTCACTAAATGAAAATGACCTGGAAGTTCAGGATAGAAATGGCGTGCCATATTATCTTTACCACGATCCGGGACAGCCACCCTATTTAGATACTGCAACACTTGGCGGCCTGGACGATTTTTATAAATGGAATTTTGCCTTGAATGCTGTCTGGTCCAGCCATTTGGATCCCTCGGACACCACCATGGTTGATATCTCTCCTGCCGCGGTGGGAAATCTTACCTCCCTGCCCACTACAGAAGAAGAATTCCGCGCTTTTTATAATTTTTTTGATGGTGGTGTTGCGGATTCCGGATATGACCTAAATCCCAAAACTGGCGCACCTTATGAATCGCAGTGGGTTCCCCGGGGTGATTTCGGTAGGGTAC
>JABDLW010000148.1 GCA_013001805.1 Saprospiraceae bacterium
GTTTCCACCCTTGGCTTTCAAAATACTTCGAGTACATGCGGTATAGATCACCGGCAAATATCGAAGCTTCGTCTCCCCCGGTACCAGATCGTATCTCAAATACTACATCCTTTGTATCATCAGGGTCCTTTGGGATTAATAAGTATTTGATCTTGTCCTGCAATTCTTCTTCACTTTCTCGTAACGTGTCGAGTTCTCCCTGGGCCATTTGCCGCATCTCGGGATCGGAGTCATTCAGCATTTCCCGGGCAGTCTCCATATTGGAGGCTACATTTTTATATTCACCGAATACCTGTATTATTTCCTGTAATTCTTTGTATTCTTTATTGATTTTTGAATATCGAGCTATGTCAGATAGTATTTCAGGATCAGTCATCTGTTCTTCCAGATGCTTGTAGTGTGCTTCTATCTCATTTAGTTTGTCAAGCATGGCTTTTTTCTAGGACGCTGAATTTAATACCTGCTAACTATCGATTTGACTGTCTCGCTTAATCAATTCAAAGCTTGGCAATATGGATTCAACAGTAAAAAATAGGACGTGAATAAATTAGCTCGTGGGCAACATAGCATGGAGCAGTGGGAAATAAATTCCACTGAAGTGACCTGTTAAGAATAAATAGTTTCGTGAGCTAATGCCGGAATCGGACTTTATCTTTTATGCTTTGAATAAATTCAGGAGTTACTTTCGGACGAACCACATTACCTCGAACAAAGTCTCTAAAATTTCGCTCGTTTTTAAGCAAGCTCTCGTACTCCGGGTTTTCTTGAATTTTCTTCATGACTTCTTCTTCAGCTTCCTTTGACAGTGCTTTATCAAGCATCATATCAACCTTCTTCCGAAATTCTTGGTAATCGTTTGGACCACGCATTACAAGGTTTTTTATCTGGTTTAAAAATTAAATCATCAAACAGGTAATAAGAAACAATTTCAAAAAATAAAAAACTTTTAATTATTCGCTTTCATCAGCGCCACCTTTCGCACGCTTGTCCTGAAAGCCGAGAGAAACAGCATAATTCTTCAATTTGTCCTTCAGCATATTCCTCGCGCGATGTAGCCTTGAACGGACAGTTCCGATAGGGATATCAATTATTTTAGCTATCTCCTCATAAGTAAATCCCTCTACATCACAAAGCAGGATAACCGTTCTAAAATCAATTGGTAAAGAATTAATCGCCACCGTCACTTCGTCTCCTAAGAGGTTTTCAAAAATCTCTATCCTGAGATCTTGATACTCGGCAATATTACTTTCATCTTTGTCCTGATAGCCGATAAACTCTTCAAAATCAACCTGATTCGGACGTCTACTCTTTTTCCGGTACTGGTTGATATACGCATTCTTCAAGATCTTAAACAACCAAGCCTTTGCATTCGTTCCCTCCACGTAAGAATTAAGCGCCCGGTAGGCCTTCATAAAAGTCTCCTGTACCAGATCTTTTGCATCTTCTTCGTTGTAGGTCAAGTGGTAGGCAAACGTATTGAGTGCATCTACGTGCGGTAGTAACTCACGTTCAAACAGGTCCTCCCCTTCCACCTTTAGATCTTTTTTTGTCATCGGGGGCCTAAATTAGTCCAAAATATTCGAAATCTTATCTGTTGCGGAGTTTTATACAGGGTCAATTAGGTCTTTGCCCTTAAAAATTTGTCCCTAACTTTGAGCAATGAATACCAATGGTGAGACACCGATCCAGGATCAAACCTTAGAAATAAGGCTACGTGATACCCAACTGGTATTATCTCCAGATCGCGCCCTTTTCTGGCCTGCATACTCCACTCTGGTTGTCACAGATTTACATCTGGGGAAGATTCAACATTTTAGAAATGCGGGTATTTATTTACCAAGTCACGCTTCATTAGACAATTATGAACGTCTTTCAACCCTCTTACTCGAATTTCGACCTCAGAAATTGCTGATCCTTGGCGATCTTTTTCATAGTTCACTCAATCAAGACTGGATAAATTTTTGTGAATTACGCAATGCGTTTCGCAACGTGAAATTCGAATTAGTTACTGGTAACCACGACATAATCGACCTCGATCTATACATAAAAAATGATGTGACTATTTTTGAGGAGGGGGTACGCTTGGGCCCATTCTTCTTCTCCCACCATCCATCGGTCAAGGGAGAATTGTATAATCTGGCAGGACATCTTCACCCGGGCGCACGACTGGTTGGCAATGGCATTCCGTCAATCAGCCTTCCCATTTTTTATTTCGGTGTAGATGGTGGCATCCTCCCATCCTTTGGCACTTTTACGGGAATGTCAATGATCATGCCTCAACCCGAAGACATCGTAGTAGCAATTTCGGAGGGACAGCTATTTGAAATTGGTGGCTAGGGAGGTAACGTAATAAGCATCGAATCCTTCGATCTGGTCAAAAGAATCAATTGTCGATATATTGCTCTGGGTTTTCTTCAAATTTTACCTTGCACCCATCACAACAGAAATAAACCGAATGGTCCTTATACTGCAACACGTGCTTGGCCGTAGCCTTATGTATTGGGATATTACAAACGGGATTAATATAATATTCCTCCAAATTTACATGTGGTTTTGCTGCTTCTGAAGTTACTGGTTCCGGTTTTCGAATGTCTTCAATGATCTGTCCCAGGATACTTATGGCCACTTCTTCCGGCAACTTCGCATGGATATCCAAACCTGCGGGAGTCCTTATTTTTTTTAGCTGGTCAAATGAGACTCCCTGTGACCGAAGCGTGGAGAAGATCGCATGTGCTTTTTTTCTACTCGAGACAAAAGCTACGTAATCATTGCCGGTATCAATTGCCATTTTCAGAGCTTTTTCATCACCCTGTCCTTGCGTACAAACTACTAAATAACTGTTTTGTGTAACGTCTTCCTGACCATACGTACTAACTACCTGAAGGGTCAGATCACCATATGTAGATCGGTCAGCATCATCATGAACTACAATGACTCTATAGTCCATGGCCAGACTGATTTTTGCTAATGCTATGCCGATATGCGACTGCCCAAAGATGACAATTTGTGGCCGTGGTAGCACTGGTTCAATAAACAATTCGACCGAACCTCCACTTTGGCATGTCATGGTGTATTGCTTCGTATTAGGCATGGCGTCCGGAACCAGCTCTGTGCTGATTCGTACAAACCGGGATCTTCCTTCACTGATTGCTTGTAGTGCTTCCTTCAAAACGATCCCTCTGGTGCAGCCTCCGCCCACCCACCCGTGCATACTCCCATTGGGTAGGATAATAGCCGAATCACCAGGTTTACCAGATGATGGGAGTTGCCTTCGTACGACAGTGGCTTTGGCATAGCTCTGTCGTTCACTATTAAGCTTATTTATCAGGTCGATTTGCTTATTATGCATTGGTTATAATGTGCTCCAGGGTTAACAGACTTTGCAGGTTATGAGCTGAGTTAAAAACATCTATTTGGGGCAGAGCTACTTTCATACCTTTTTGAATGGGTCGATATCCTTGCATGCCTTTTAAAGGATTTAACCAAATTAATTTATTTGTCCGACTTTTTATTTTTTTTAACTGCTCTTCCAGGGATACAGTATCTCCGGTATCGAGACCGTCACTTAATATGACGGTATAAGTACGACCGTTTAACATCCTTTTACTATACTTAGCATTAAATTCCCTCAGACAAGCTCCTATTTTGGTGCCACTAGACCAATGTTCGGTCTGATGGCTTAATAGCCGCAGAGAAATATCTAGCGAGCTCTGCAACTGATCGGTGATTCGCACCAGCCTGGTGCTGAAGGTGAAAACTTCAATATGTTTAAAATGAGTTCTTAACATCCAAATAAACCTCAACAAATAAAAAGAATATTTATCCATGCTTCCACTAACATCCAATAAAATGACCAATTTAAATTTCTCTTTTTTCTTCTTCTGATAACGCAACCGAATCAGCGTTCCTCCATTTTCTAAACTTTGACGAATTGTTCTGCCAACATCCAGGGATCCTTTTTTATTGGCCTTTTTAAATTTGCGCCGGATACGCAAACTCATTTCTTTAACCAGCTGCATGCTTAACGCAGTGAGCATCTCATCTTCTATTCTGCTAACCAACGAAAAATCAGTTTGGCGAAGTGCTTCCACTTTATTCGCACCCGTGGTTGTTTTAGCGTGAAACCTATCTTTTCCATTCCCCTCTCCCCGTCCCATCATCGCTAAAGTATACTGCCCTTTCTTGACCAGATTGTGCTGATTTTTATATGTTGTTTTGTTTGCTATTCTAGCACCTTTTTCATTCCAATATCTATGGTAGAGTCGATCAAAAAGCAACCTTTCCTCCTCATTGGAACAAAATAAAGCCGCTAATGCGAATTGAAAAAAAGGCTCCTCCTTCCAAAGTCCTGATATGGAAGCCTCCACCGCGTCCATAGTCTCGTTTATACCAATATCCAGGCCTTCTTCTCTTACATAGTATGAGAATGCAACCAGGGAATCTAAGAAATTGTCATAGTCAGTGTAGTGTGACATGTCCTGACAAATTTAGTGGACATTGGCAAATTATTATGGGGAAAACAATTCCTGCTTTACGATCATCGCATCTCTGTCAGACTTAATTATACAAGATAACGTGTGTTCGAAATTCTCCTCACCCAAAGCTAAAATCCCAGCTGACCAATCGATTGTTTCAGCTACACCCGGAACTTTATCAAGATTCAGGGTGCGCATTTTTTGTACATATCTGGCTATTCGGAGGACCAGTTCTTCTTGTATTTGCGGCAGGTGTTTCTTTACTATCCGTACTTCTTTTTCAATCGAAGGATAGGGTACCCAATGATAAAGACACCGTCTCTTCAGAGCATCACTTAAATCCCGGGTTCGATTTGATGTTAAAATCACCACCGGTTTATGGAGGGCTTCCACAGTCCCTAATTCAGGAATACTGATTTGAAAAGCCGATAGAAGCTCCAGGAGAAAAGCCTCAAATTCTTCATCAGCTCGATCAATTTCGTCTATTAAAAGTACGACCTGTTTATTTGCGGTAATTGCTTTGAGTAGAGGGCGTTCTAAAAGATATTCTCTACTAAAAATCAAATCCTCCTTTTCCTTGACCGAGAGGCTGGATTGCTCTTGCAATTTAATTGCCAATAATTGTTTTTGATAATTCCATTCGTAAATGGCATGATGAACATCCAGGCCTTCATAGCATTGGAGCCGGATCAAATCTGTCTTTAGATAAGCTGCTATAATGTGCGCTACTTCGGTTTTACCAACTCCAGGATGACCTTCCAATAAGACCGGCTTTTGCAAACGAAGCATCAGATATAAAACTGTAGCAAGTTCATCATCTACCACATAACCTAAAGCATCAACTTCCGGAATTAAATCTTGGGGATGCTCAATCATCAAGCCTCTTTTTTACCGCCGAATATATTGCCTAACTTATTTTTAACAATCGAACCCATCATATTGCCTGCACTCATCGTATTGTCTACCTCTGCTCCGGCAAGTTTCGCCTTGAAATTTTCAACAAATTGATTAAGCAACTGATCTGAAACATCATTGATTAATCTTGATCCAAACTGTGCCAGCATGCCAACGATGACAATATTCATTACAAAATGTACTTTGGTTTTGCCATCGATTTCGGCCAAGGTACCAGTCATTTGCATATCCGCACTTCCCTTCCCTTTGCTGTCCAGCCCTCTTCCCTTTAAGATCATTTTTCGATTTTCCTCATCCAGCTCAGCAATCTGTATTTCACCATCATACTTCACTTTAATGGGACCAAATTTTGTCTCAACTTCTCCCTTATAATTTTTTTCGTCAATCTTCTCTGTTATCGAGGCACCGGGAACGCAAACTACAACTTGAGTTGGATCGGCTAAACTAGACCAAACTTTGTCGATCGGTTCAGTCACTTCAAAAATCTTTTCGATGGTAGTATTCATATACTGTCTGTTTAATAAAATCCAGGCATAGTTAATACACCTGGATCTTCACTTTGTTTTGATCGATCTCCTGATCAAGTCTTAAAATAACCGACCTTCTTGAGTTCTTTAAAAAGCTTAAATGGTGTAACCGGTATTTCCAGATGTTTTATTCCCAAATGTGCAACTGCGTCCACTATAGCATTAACTATAGCGGGAGGTGCTCCCACCGTAGGAGATTCGCCTACACCTTTTGCACCAATAGGATGATGGGGAGAGGGGGTCACGGTATGACCTGTTTCCCAGCTCGGAGATTCCACAGCGGTGGGCACCAGATAATCCATCAATGTCCCATTCAATATATTTCCCGCCTCATCATAAATTAACTCCTCATACATGGCCGGTGCAATTCCTTGAGTGAGGCCCCCATGTACCTGGCCCTGAACAATCATAGGATTTATAATATTACCGCAATCGTCAATTGCAACAAAACGCCGGACCTTAATTTCACAGGTTTCCGGATCAATATCAACAACACAGATGTAAGCCCCAGAGGGAAAAGTCAAATTAGGGGGATCATAATAGTGTGTAGCCTCAAAGCCAGCCTCCATGCCTTGCGGGTGGTTGGTGTATGCTGCAAAAACAATTTCCTGAATGGTCTTCGCTTTGTCGGGTGCTCCTTTTACGGTAAACTTACCTGGCTCCCATTCCAGATCTTCTTCACTGACTTCCAGCAGGTAGGCGGCAATCTTTCGAGCCTTATCTCGTAATTTTCTGGCAGCCATGGCTGCTGCCGCTCCCGCTGTGGGCGTACTGCGACTGGCATAGGTGCCCAAACCATAGGGTGCCGTATCAGTATCCCCTTCCTCAATTTGGATGTGTGCCGCAGGAATTCCCAATTCCTCAGCAATGATTTGTGCATAGGTCGTCTCATGCCCCTGACCCTGTGATTTCGTGCCAAATCTGGCGATTGCTTTACCGGTTGGGTGCACTCTTATCTCAGCACTATCAAACATCTTAATTCCCAAAATATCGAAATCTTTAGATGGCCCGGCTCCGACTATTTCAGTAAAGGTCGAAATACCAATCCCCATTAGCTTTCCCTCTTTTCGCAGTGAGATTTGTTCCGCCCGCAGATCATCATAACCTACCGCATCCATGGCTTTTTTTAGCCCGGCATGATAATCTCCGCTGTCGTAAATCCATCCTGTGGGAGAATGCCAAGGAAAATCTTCTTTCTTGATAAAGTTTTCCATGCGTAATTGGGCAGGATCTTTTCCAACCTCCCTGGCAAAGATATCTGTGATTCTTTCGATGGCATGCACCGCTTCTGTCACCCGGAACGAGCAACGATAGGCCACTCCACCGGGGGGCTTGTTGGTGTAAACTGCGTCAGCCTCCATGTACG
>JABDLW010000256.1 GCA_013001805.1 Saprospiraceae bacterium
GACAAGATGGAAGCTCCGGTCGTTGTCATACCTGAGACAGTCTCAAAAAAAGCATCAGTTCCTGATGGAATGGCCTGACTAATTAAATAGGGCAAAGCGCTGAAAAGGAGCATAAAAACCCAACCCATTGATACAATGAGATAGCCCTCTCGCTTTTGTACATTATGGTCCTTATTTTTGGTAATGGTGAAGAAAATGAAACCTACCAAAACCGTAATACCACCACTAATTGCCAGTGACAGACCATCCCCACTGTTATAATAAATGGAAAAACCAATAGGCAAAAACATAAATACTCCTACAATCATGAGTAAGTAGCCTATGATCTGAAAAATGGCGTTAAAATTGATCATCGAATTTTCTAACGGAATATTTTCTCAACTACGGAAATAGCTTCCGGGAGTGAGAACAGAATTACTTTATCTTCCGCCTGCAACCTAAAATCATCCGTAGGGATAAGGGCTTCTTTATCACGGAGTACACTACCGATGACCGCAGAAGAAGGTAAATGTAATTCTCCGATCGTCCGCTTTGTAATGCGGTGACCCTTACTTACATTAAATTCAATAATTTCGGCGTCCGAACCATGGATACTGGTGATAGCCTCTACATTACCCTTCCGCACGAACCTAAAGATATTATTAGCGGCAATTAATTTTTCATTGATCAGCGTATCTACACCGATATTCTGGGATAAGCGGATGTAGTGAGTATTACTCACCAATGCAATCGTCTTGTAAACACCTGCCTCCTCAGCCATAAGGCTTGCGATAATATTTGATTCCGAGTTGTCCGTTAGTGCTACAACTGCATCCATCCTCTTGAGTCCTTCCTCTTCCAACTCTGCAAGATTACTGGGATCAGCGCAAACCACAAGGGTACTATGGAGATCCTGTACAAGCGCCTTGCAACGGTTCTTATCCTTCTCTATCAGTATGACGCTGTAATTCTCCTCGAGTATCTGAGCAGTTTTAAGTGCCATCTCTGTTCCACCGATAATCATCACATCTTTTACCGCCACGTTGTTCTTTCCGACTATCCTTACCAGTGTATCAATATCTTTATTTCGCGCCAGGAAATAAATGTGATCACTACGTCTCAGTATCGAATTGGGATTCGGAATGATGGTATTGTGGCCACGTAGTAAGGCAATGGGCTTAAAACCAATTTCTTCGTTGAGTAGATCGACTTCTTTGATACTCATATTTACAATGGGCGAGGAATCATCGAGGAGTACACCGATCAGTGAAATCTGCCCTCCTTCAAATTCAAATATATCGGTCAGCGAACATTGTTTGAGCAGTCGTAGAACCTCGTAAGCAGCTAATTGAGTAGGGCTAATAAGTGAATCCACACCTAGTTCCTCAAAGACGCTTTTCTGATCTTTAGCCAAGTATTCGGCTGAATGGACCCTGGCGATGGTTTGCCGGGCACCCATCTTCTTGGCCAGAATAGCGGTGATTATATTGGTATTTTCCGTGGTTGTTGCAGCGATCACCAAACGGGCCTTCTCCACACCTGCTTCCTGAAGCACCCGGAAGGAACTTGCATCGCCTTTCAATGTCAGCACATCAAGATGAGTCCGGGCATAATCAAGAACGTCCTCATCGATATCGATCAAAGTAATATCCTGCTTCTCAAATGCAAGTAATTTAGCAATGTGAAAACCAATATCTCCGGCACCTGCAATTACGATCTTCATTAAACAATTCCTACTATCCTATGTTAAATATGTACCAATTGCCGCAAAAATACATTAATTCAAAGTTAGATCAATTATCAATTTCCGTCCGGAACTACCACTGATATATTGTAGAAATTTTATATATTTAAATATATGAAAATCTTGATGGTATGTTTAGGTAATATCTGCCGGTCTCCACTGGCCGAGGGAATCGCGAAAAATCTAATCGCTATGCGTAATCTGCCCTGGGACGTAGACTCTGCCGGAACTATTGATTGGCACGAAGGGAATTCGCCTGACGCCAGATCGATCGCATGCGCCAGAAAATTTGGCATTGACATATCCGGTCAGATCTCTCGAAAAATACGTAAAACGGATCTCATCGAGTACGACATCATTCTTGCGATGGATGCTCAAAATTTTCAAGATGTGCAAAGTATGGATGGGGAGCTTGCCAGAGACAAGCTTTATATGATTATGAATTTCTTACATCCTGGACGCAACCTGCCAGTGCCGGATCCATACTATGGTGGTGAAGATGATTTTGACCAGGTAGCAGCCATGCTGGAAGATGCATGCAATGCCATGCTGGATCATCTGGAAGCCAGGAAACTTTCATGAGATTATTATTATTTTTGCAACCTTCTTCAGATCTCTAATTCAATTAGTATGCTCACAAAGAAAATGGAAAGTGCACTCAATAACCAAATTGAAATGGAAGCATACGCCTCATTTCTTTACCTCGCCATGGCATCCTGGTGCGAACAACAGGGCCTGGAAGGTACTTCCAACTTTTTCTATAGACAGGCTGCTGAAGAACATGATCATATGATGCGCATCTTCAAATATATTCTGGAAATGGATGGAAAAGCTGTTGTACCATCCATTGATAAGCCACCGCATGAATTCGAGAGCGTACAAGCACTCTTTGCTGATGTTTATACGCATGAACAAAAAGTGACCGGTGCAATAAATCAACTAGTTGAATTGTCAGCGAATGAGAACGATCATAGTACACACAACTTCCTGCAATGGTATGTAATGGAACAACGCGAAGAAGAAGCCCTTATGCGAACAATTCTGGACAAATTAAAACTGATCGGCACTGGACCCCAAAGTCTCTATTTTATTGATAAAGAAATAACGGACATAAATAGTCAGGCCGCTAGTCAGGGTGAAGAAGCTTGATCCACATTCTGTGCATCAGGCAAGGGTGAACAAAAAAGTGATGTGATTTTTCAGATACTAACCACTGTCGCCTTCAGATTTCTCTCTTTAACGACATTACTTACAAAGGCTTTGTGTCCCTTCGGGGCAAATAAATAGAGATTGCCATTCCGCATTTCAGCCAGAGTACTTAGTAACTTCCATTTGCGAATAGCGCGTTCCGCATCTTCGCTTTTCAATGCCACTTCAAAATAGCTTTTATGCCCAAGTTTGACCCCGGTTACATCCGGAACATAGGGGGTATCTTCACCAGGTTTGGAGTAAGCTGTCGGGGCTTCGTGACCTTCCAGATTGGCTTTGATATTAGAGAATCTATGGGCTTTAGCCCAGCTAACAAGTTCTGATTTCAAAGAATCCTCACTACTAAGTGTATTAGCCATAAATCATAAATTTATTGTTTGTGAATCGGAGAAGGGATCTTGCCTAAGCCACGCCCTTTCTCCTTAAATACTAAAGATAGCGTGGCAAATCAGCAAAAAAAAAGCTTTTGACCACAAACACCATATGTTAAATAACGCTTATTTTCTCCTAATTGTTCTCATTTGAACCCACTTTTTTATCTCTCACACCAAACGTTGATATCTTTTCTGTTGACATCTTGTCCAGATCAATGGATCTAAAAAAACCGATGTCATTCAAAGACATCGGTCCAACTATTCACAAATGGTTTAGGTTATAAGGGTGTCTGTCTACCTGTGAATTTAATTTGTTATAGCGTGTTCAAACACAAAAATAGGTTTCAAATTACGCTCTTGGGTATCTTGGCACTATAAATCAGCATCTATTTTACTTCCTGTCATGAGATAGTCAATGTAACATGCATACTACTACTATCAGAACACCAACATTCGGTCAAGAGGCGTTCCGCACGAACTCCGGTTATTATTAAGCGCTATAAAAGAAGACGATTGATTTTTCCTAAACCACATTAATTATGAAAATCCAGTACTTTATAAATTATTGGGATCCTTGAGCTGTTTAATTTTTACCTGCATTAGTAAAGCAATACTTCTGGCTCTTTCTTTGGCGAGTTGACTTCTAGGACCGGAAAATAGATCATCTATTGCTTTCGTAAAATATTGCAACCATAAATCAAAATGTTTTTTCTCCAAAGCCGTCTTACGATGCAATTCTAAATGCATATTCATGACATTTCTTTTGTAAGCACCCGTCAGGAATAGCATACTATGCCAGAAATCCACTAAATGTGGCAGGTGAGTTTCCAGGTTAATTTGAGCAATTTCATTGAAGATAGGTCCCAGCATCTGATCCTTTAACATGCCGTCATAGAAATGCTGTACCAATATTTCGAGATCTTCCCGTGACTCAATGTCTTGTTTTTTCTCCATTGTTATTTACATGTTATATACAGCTGCAAATCCAAAATTCACCTGAATCGGGAGGAGCTCCAACGCAGGACTTGTAACGTCCTTCATTTGTAAAACTACCAAATTATATATCTTGTAGCATGTTGAAAAACTTTGCATATTTATTCGCAATCATGCTTTTTGGATGTGCTGTTGAAATCGCTCCGGTATATCCTCCGTCCCAAGCTCTTTCAACTTTTAAAATCGCCGAAGACCTCGAGATTCAACTGGTGGCCAGTGAGCTCTTGGTTCAGGATCCCGTGGCTATGACCTTTGACGAAAATGGCAGACTCTGGGTCGTGGAAATGCGTGGTTATATGCCAAACATTAATGGAGACGGCGAAGATGCAGCGATAGGAAGGATTAATATCCTGATGGATTTAAACCATGACGGTGTAATGGATTCTTCGATCATATTTCTGGACAGTCTGGTCCTGCCGAGATCCATAGCTATTGTGGATGGAGGAGCGCTGGTTGCTGAAAGAATCCCTCTTTGGTATGCGGAAGATCTGGATGGGGATCTTAAAGCCGACAGGAAAACATTGATTGACTCAACATATGGAGGCCGGGGCATGCCGGAGCATTCTCCCAACGGATTATGGCGAGGAATGGACAATTGGTACTATAATGCTAAGTCAAGTCATCGTTATAAAAAAGATGGGGACCATTGGATTAAAGAAGAAACTGAGTTCCGGGGTCAATGGGGCATAAGTCACGATGATCATGGTCGTTTGATTTACAACTATAATTGGTCTCAATTGCACGGTGATTTAGTTCCACCAAATTACTTGAATCGCAATAAAAATCATACTCCAACTTCAGGAATTGACCATGGTCTGACGATTGACCGCAGGATATTTCCCATCCGCTCTAATCCGGCAACCAATCGCGGATATATTGATGGAACACTCGATGATGAAGGCAAGTTATTGGAGTTTACTTCCGCATGCAGTCCCTTTGTTTACCGGGGAACGGCCATACCCGAACTCAGGGGAGATATTTTTGTGGCAGAACCCGCAGGAAACCTGATCAAAAGAAATTTGGTGGATGATAGCCGTCCGGCGCTTTCGGCCACCAGCGCTTATCCAGATCGTGATTTCCTGGCATCAACCGATGAAAGATTCCGGCCTGTGTCCTTTGCCAGCGGACCTGATGGGGGCCTGTATATTGCTGATATGTACCGTGGTCTGATCGAGCATGGACCCTATATGACTCCCTACCTCAAAGAGCAGACCCTAAAACGTGGACTGGCAGCTCCCATTCACCATGGCCGCATCTGGCGTGTTGTTCCAAAAGACTTTCAGGCACTGCCACCCCTGATTGATGAAACAACGACCATTGCACAAATCATTGATCTGTTGGATCATCCTGATGGATGGTACCGTGATGTCACCCAACGTCTTCTGGTTGAGTCTCAAGATTTTAATCTCATAGAACCACTCACCAATTTTATCGAAGGCGGCAGATCACCTCACGGTAAAATGCATGCACTATATGTAATAGAGGGGCTGGATGGAATGACCCCTCAAATTGGTAAACTAGCGTTGGCTCAGCCCGAATGGGAGGTGCAAATAGTGGCACTAAGACTACTGGAACCCTGGGCAAAAGAAGATCAATCCACTGCCATCTTCATGAACGATTTCATGCTGTCTCAAAGGTATACCAATGGTCATTTGGACTTGCAAATTGCGTTGAGCGCCGAAGCACTTCCCCCCGAAGAAAAACTGAATATACTGTCTGCCATGTTTTTTACACATGGTCATGATCCGGTCATGCGCGACGCCATTCTTAGCAGCCTTCAAAATCATGAGTTAGAAATGCTGGAAGAAATTTACGCAAAAGAAAGTCCAGACCAAATGACTTCATCGGAGATTATTCTTGAAATGCTCTCCACGGCCATCACCAATCAAGGCACATCCGCTAAAATCACCAATTTACTACAAAAGCTCGATCCCATCGCCGACTCGCTGGATTGGAGACAAAAAGCCATTCTTCGGGGCTTGACACTCAGCAATGTGGCAAAGCAAAAACCTATAGCCGTTGCCCAAAAGCCCTCAATAATAGCCGATGTCGATGCTATGGATGAAAAATTGAAGCCACGCATAGAAAAACTCGAGCAAATCCTTTCTTGGCCAGGACATGAACCCAACACCACAAGTAATGACACCAGACAATTATTATCACCGGAAGAAGAAGCGATGTTTACCCTGGGCCGGCAACATTTCATGACCTCCTGTGCCGGTTGCCATGGTGGTGAGGGTGAAGGTCTGAAGCGATTTGCCCCGCCACTTGTCGGTTCCGAATGGGTGCTCGGTGATGAAGAACGTCTGGCATTACTGGTACTACATGGGGTTGAGGGTCCTATTGAAGTCAATGGCAAAACTTATGGCTCGCCCGATATACTGCCGGTTATGCCTTCGCATTCCATTCTCGACGATCAAACCATATCCTCGATATTGACGTACATTCGCTGCGAATGGGGACATGCTGCGGGTCCGGTAAGCATGAGCACTGTTTCGAGATTGCGACATCGTACCCAGGGCAGAGTACAACCCTGGAAAGTGGAAGATTTAAACAAACATGTACAGGATAAGGAGTCCGATTAAGGACAGAAATATTCGCAGTGACTCTGGGTTGGGTGGTCATGCAAGGCTCCCCACTTTAATATATATCTTAGCAGAACTCTTATTTTTTCCCAACGAATAAAAAAAGACATGAAATTACCTGGAATAAAACTATTTGACCTTAATGAAAGAGTAGCCATCATAACCGGTGGCAGCAAGGGACTGGGCTTAGCGATGGCTGAAGGCCTCGCTTCTGCCGGATGTCGTACCGTGATAGTGAACCGGAATAAAGAAGAGGGGCAGGCCGCCGCTTTGAAATTGAATAACGAATATGATCCTGAGTCCATATTTATTCAGGCAGATGTAACTGACGAGGATGCGATCAATAACATGGTGCATACCACTATGGAGAAGTTCGGACGCATAGACATTCTAATTAATAGCGCTGGAATCAATATCCGTGGAGCAATTGACGAGTTGTCACACGATGATTTTATCAAAGTGATGAAGGTAAATGTTGATGGCATTTGGCTCGCATCACGAGCAGTCACCCCTCACATGAAAAAAAATAAATCGGGGAAAATTATTAATCTGGCCAGTACGCTGGGTTTGGTAGGTTTGGCCAATCGTACACCCTATGCATCCAGCAAGGGAGCGGTAGTACAAATGACCAGAGCACTAGGATTAGAATTAGCGCCATTTAATATAAATGTGAATGCTATTTGCCCCGGTCCTTTTCTTACAGAAATGAATATTCCCATCGCTGACACCCCGGAGGCCAAGAATTTTATTGTTGGTGCAACCGCAATGGGCCGCTGGGGAGAGCTAAAGGAAATACAAGGTGCTGCGTTGTTCCTGGCCAGCGACGCTTCAAGCTATATGGTGGGATCGATGGTCACAGTGGACGCAGGTTGGATCGCAAAATAGTTGATATTGATGATACCAGCCATCGCTTTTGATTTAAAATTTAGCATGCTTTGCTTATTATTCATATTGGCTTTTGTGCTGATGAACGCATGCAATGCTCCACAGCAAGAAAAGCCAGACGATCAGTCCTATATTCTGGCTGCCGCAGATTTACCGGATTATGAGACCGCTATTGATCACCGGCAGTTGATAACGTCCTGGGATGATGCATCGCTGGACCGGGGACTGGTTATCTACCGGACCACTTGCTTTCCCTGTCACGGAGATCGGGACCAACCTGGATCGCTGCCGAATTCCCGAAAGTTCTGGGAAGAGGATTTTAAGAACGGTCATGATCCATTTTCCATTTATCAAACCATCACCCGGGGTCATGGCGAAATGCCACCGCAGGTACATTTGGTACCCCAACAGAAATATGATGTCATTCATTTCATCCGGGAGTCCTTTCTTAAACAGTCGAGTTCAGGTTCCTACCAAGACATTTCCGAAGCATGGCTGGAAGCACTTCCCAGTGGAACCACGACCGGTCCGGATCCCCAACCTTATCATCCCTGGAAAGATATGGATTATGGCAACTGGTTGATGCAATGTTATGAATTGGCCGATAGTGATGATCCACCCAAAGTGATTTCCGGAGGTAAAGCACCCCTGGCAAATGAAGACTACAACAACGTTAATTTTGCCTACAAGGGAATAGCCATACGCCTTGATTCCGGGGAAGGAGGAGTAGCAAAAGGGAACTCATTCGCTCTTTTTGATCATGACTTACTGCGTTTTGTGGGTGCATGGTCGGGAGAAGGATTTATCGACTGGGAAAGCATCTTACTGGATGACCAGCATAATGTATATCCACGTACAGTGGGCAAAGTGCAAGCTGCCAATCCCATCACCCCCGGTTGGGCCAATCCGGAGACTGGGACATTTGAGGACATTCGGATCGTAGGGTCGGATGGCCGCCGTTATGGACCATTGCCCCGGTCCTGGGCACACTATAAAGGCCTATATGACGTAAATGGAAAGGTCATCATTAAATATTCTGTGGGAGAAACCGAAGTACTCGAAAAATATGGCCTGGAAGACGGGAC
Source organism: Saprospiraceae bacterium (assembly GCA_013001805.1). GTDB lineage: Bacteria > Bacteroidota > Bacteroidia > Chitinophagales > Saprospiraceae > JABDMH01. Next base: position 8,855 of record JABDLW010000256.1, read on the forward strand.
AGACAACCGGATCTTTAGCCGTACGCTACAAATTTCAGCAAGTGACCGGCCTTTGAAGATGCGTATTCTTCCGGATACCTGTCGGGTCAAATTGCTATCAGATCACGGTCGTTTGGAGGAAGAAGCAGGATTCTTCGTATTACATGTTCCCCCCCGAAGAGCAATAAAAGCTAAGATTCTTTTCTCAAAAGAGGAGATACCAGAAGCGCAAATTAAGCGCCAGCCCGGCGTTGAAATGGAAGATCTGAAAAGTCAGATAGTAACGTTTCCGGCATCTACTTTACAGGTAGTGAATAGCACCGTGACGCAAAACCAGAAGGGAGCAGCATATGAAGTTGATATTTTCAATCTCCCCCTGGATAATCCCTGGCACAGTCGCGTGCGTCCTACGGGCATTGATTTCTTTAATAATGGTGCTGATGCCATGGTTTGTACCATCGATGGTGAAGTCTGGAGAGTCGAAAACATTCAGACACCCTCAGGCACGGTCAAGTGGAGTCGTATAGCCACCGGAATGTTTCAGCCGCTTGGAATAAAAATTCATGAAGATCAGATTTACGTTGGCTGCCGCGATCAAATAGTAAAATTGCACGATATCAACCGGGACGGGGTCATTGACTTTTACGAAAGTTTCAATAATGATCATCAAGTGACGGAGCATTTTCACGAATTTGCAATGGGGTTGCAATGCGATGATCAAGGTAATTTTTATTACGCCAAAAGTGGCCGGCATGCCCGTACTTCGCTGGTACCGCAACATGGAACGTTAATTAAAGTAAGCGCCGATGGTCTGACCTCAACTATTCTGGCTAATGGATTTAGAGCAGCAAATGGTGTTTGCCTAAATCCGGATGGTTCATTTTATGTGACTGACCAGGAAGGGTATTGGAATCCCATGAATCGGATCAATCGCGTGGTCCCAGGTGGTTTTTATGGCAATATGTGGGGTTATGGTGCACCCCTTGACTCAAGCGACCTAGCCATGGAAATGCCGCTTTGCTGGGTCGACAAAGAGTACGACCGATCTCCGGCGGAATTACTTTGGGCTGAGAGTAAACAATGGGGTCCATTAAATGGGCATTTGCTCTCTCTTTCATATGGATACGGAAAAATCTTTGTCGTACTACCCCAAGAGACTTCAAATCACACACAGGGAGGGATCGTAGAATTACCTGTGCCTCAGTTTCCGACCGGATTAATTAGAGGTCGCTTTAATCCGGTCGATGGTCAACTGTACACCTGTGGTATGTCGGCCTGGGCTACCAATCAGATGATTCAAACCGGAGGCCTTTACCGGGTGCGATACAATCCTGACAGAAAACTAAATTTACCAGTAGAAATGCAGGTCATAGAGTCGGGAATAAAGCTTGTATTTAGTGAAGCCCTACACCCGCAAGAGGCTATAGATACTGCCAACTTTACCATAAATACCTGGGAACTCAAGCGCACCCGCAACTATGGATCGAAAAGATATGATGTGAGGAATATGACTATTGAAGACATCCAATTGACTGATCAGAATCAGTGTCTATATTTGGAGGTTAATAACTTAAAACCAACCTGGATAATGGAGATCATATATACACTCAAAAATGATGCTGGCGAAGAATTTTCCGGAGCCATTCAAAACACCATTTATGCACTGGCTCAAGACGAGATCTAGCTCGATATATTCTACATCGCAAATGGAGCGATAATCTGCTTAGTCACAGTGACCTATATTCCCCAAAGGCGAATCTAAATTGGTAAAAATGAGATGAAGATTTTGATAATCGAAGATGATCCGGAAATCCGGGAAAACTTGCAGGAGATCCTTGAATTAGAGAACTATGCTTGTATAACTGCTGTGAATGGGGAAGAAGCCATGGCGATAGCTATCCAACAATTACCAAATTTGATTCTGTGTGACATCCATTTGCCGGGAAAAAATGGCTTCGAAATTCTGGCGGAAATTAAAAGCTCTCCGTCTTTGTGCAGAATTCCCTTTGCTTTTCTAACTTCTTCACCGAGGAATAATCCCTTATTCAAATCTCAGGACCTGTACAATGCTGATGCCTACCTAACCAAGCCATTTGATGTCGAATATCTCCTACAAGAAGTCGCACTGCTCTTGCACCCTAAATCCTAATCGCACACGACTATTTTTCTCTCCATTGGATTTAATGGAATCTGATCAAGGCTGGTCTCCCTAATCTCACGAAAACCTGGTCATGGTATTCGGCTAAGGTCCCTCTCCAGGAGGGGGTGGCAATGTCGGAGGATTTTCAAAAAGGTCTTCCTCCTCCACTGCATCTAAATCCTCTTCCTCACTTAGTTGTTCATCGATCTCTTCGGGAAATTCGACTTTCTCTGGTTTTGGGACTTGCAGCTTGAGATGCTTTTTTCCTGGCATAATATATGAAGTCATGATCAAGTGTTTTATTTAGAAGTCTGCATTTCTATTAAATCCGAATAATAATATGAAATTGAACTAATCACGAAAATGCTATGTAGCAAATCGATAGATGACTTGTGTCATCCATTCCATCGCGATCCGATAAGATTCTACCTATCGGTGCCGGTAAAAAGAAGCCACTCTGATAAGGATCAGTCTGATTTTTGTCTGAAATCATGGTAATCAGCAAATTACCGGAATATATTCAATCCCAAAAAACACCATGAAAG